>CALKNZ010000006.1 GCA_938091995.1 uncultured Luminiphilus sp.
TCTCAACCACGCTCGTCAGCTGACACCGACCAATGACCAACCGGTGGTGCGTATGAACCGCGACAGCTACTACAGCTTTGCTGTCGTTGACGTGTCAGCGGGTGCCAGCATTACCATCCCGCCAATACCCGAAGGAACCTATGCCTCGGTGCAACCCGTAACCGAGGATCACCGAATACAACCGATGTCCTATGGCAGCGGTACCTTTCAACTCGCCACCCACAAAGGCTCACATGTCTATGTGATAGTGCGGCTGGACAGCACACTGTCTCAGGCAGACGCCAACCGTATTCAGGATGGTATGTCTATTTCTGCTGGCAGCGCTGAAGCTTTCTCAGCCGAGCCCGTCAATGAAGCATCCTTCACAGCCGCCGAGGTCTCCATACGTGCTAGGGCCCCTCAAATGCTAGCTGAGGAAGGAGGCGACGCTATTTTTGGCATGTTCACCGCGCCCACCGATCCGTCCAGGGGTAGCTATAGCGTTTACAAGCATATGATGGGGGCGGCCTTGGGATGGGGCGGGGCTCAATCTATCGATAATCTTTACGAGCTTTCACCACAGTACCCTGCGGAAGGCTGCCACCAGGCGACGTTTGAAGACCCCAGAAACGGCGCCTTCTGGTCATTCACTGTTTATGATGAGGCGGGTTTTATGTTCGATGACCTCGCGAGTGTGAGCTCTGATACCGCGACACCCAACGAGGATGGAACCTTTACGGTGAGTTTTGGCTGTGGCTCTGACGCGATGAATAACATTCCTACAATGAATAATTCTGGGGTGTTTAATTTGACCGCAAGGCACTATCGCCCCTCAGAGCGGGTAAGGGATGAGGGTTATCGCCTCGTACCCTATGTTAAAAAGGTTTCAGAGTAGTCCCTGGGGTGTTGTTAATCTGATCGACAGCACGATCGACAGAACCCTGGCGCTTTTCTAGTAACGGAGGATTGCGCCACTTCGCCCCCTATTTTGTTTTGATTCATGCTGCGCGCATCATCCATCCGTGCAATTCCCAATATCTCACCTCAGGTGGCCGTGACCGCTATGTTCGCCCAACGCGCTTTACAGAGCCAGTAACCAACGCAATCGATGGCAGTCCTGTAATCGCGCCAGCAACCCATATATCCATTCACGACATCTTATAGGTTGCAGTCCCACCACCTTGACGTGCGCAAGGTGATACCGGACAGTGAGCCGCTACATTTGGACAAACTAGCCCCATAGGATTCCCATGGAAATCGCACATACCGTTTGGCAGGTCGATACTTTTTTAGCCGTCACCATAGGTATCGTGGTCTTATTTTTGGGCAAGCGCATCAATCGCCTCATACCCGTCTTTGGCAAGTACAGCATTCCTGAGCCCGTCACTGGCGGCTTGTTTATTGCGATCATCCTATTTGCTATTCACTCCTTCGCCGATATCAGCATCGAATTTGAACTCGGCGCTAGAGATGCCCTGCTGATTTATTTCTTTACCACCATAGGCATCAACGCAAGTTTCAAGGATCTCGCGGCGGGCGGAAAGCCCCTCGCCCTACTGCTGCTGGTCACCGTTATCTACATGATCACCCAGAATCTCACCGGCATTGGCATTGCTACTCTCCTTGGCCTTGAGCCCGCAGTAGGCTTACTCGGGGGCACCGTTTCCCTCATTGGGGGGCACGGCACAGCCATTGCCTGGGCGCCGCGATTTGCCGAAAATTACGGCATTGGCAACGCCATGGAGATTGGCATCGCCTGCGCGACATTTGGATTGGTGCTGGCGAGTTTGATCGGGGGCCCGGTTGCCAAATTTCTGGTCACGCGACACCAGTTGGTGGCCGGCAGCGATGACGATCTCGATGTAGGCATCGATGACGAAGCAGAGCCTGTCAGCCTAAATTATATGGAGTTGCTCGATGCCGTTTTAGCCCTCCACATCTGCATTATTATTGGTTATTTCCTAGATGTAGGACTCGGCTATCTGGGCGTGCATCTGCCGCTTTTCGTCAGCTGCCTATTTGCGGGTATTATCATGACCAACCTGCGTCCTCATGCACTACCACGCATCACCGGCACGCAATGGCCCTCTCGTACACCCGCCATGGCGCTCATTGCCGATATTTCTCTGGGGACCTTTCTAGCCATGTCTCTTATGAGTATGGAGCTGTGGGAGGTGGTTGACCTCGCTGGCGCACTCTTTTCAATCCTGGGCGCACAAGTAGTGGTGGCAGCCCTGTTCATGATTTTTGTGGTCTTTCCTATGATGGGGAAAACTTATGAGGCTGCGGTAATTGCCGCAGGATTTGGGGGTTTCTCAATGGGCGCAACACCCACTGCCATGGCCAATATGTCTGCCGTTACCCAGCGCTACGGCCCGTGCCATCAAGCATTTATCATTGTCCCCCTGGTGGGTGCTTTTTTTATTGATGTCACCAACGCCATTTTGATCCAACTCATGTTTGGTTGGCTCTAGTCAGTTAACGTTTTCACCGCGTTCTGGCATCGAGATGGTCCTGCTGACAAGAAAAAAGGGAGCCTCCCGGCTCCCCTTTTGCATGCAGAACACTCCGTCATTTTCACCGCTGTGGGTGAGCTACTTTAGAAGACGAATCGACGACCTGCTCCCGAAACCCCGGAAAAATTATTCCCCTTTGTTCGCACCAAAAAGACCGACGCCCAACTCACCGGCAATATAACGAATCGCCTGCATGCCTCTGACACTATTACCCGCCTCATTGAGGGGTGGAGAAAAGGTCGCGATGGCAAATTTACCAGGAACCACAGCAACGATACCGCCGCCAACCCCTGTTTTGGCTGGCAGGCCAGCGCTGTACATCCACTCCCCCGACTCATCATAAAAGCCTGCTGTTGCCATGATCGCCAGTAACTCTGGTATATGAGCGGCATCAAGCACGCGTTTGCCCGAGACGGGGTGAACACCTTGATTAGCCAAAGTTGCACCCATCATGCCCAGATCAAGGGTATTGATGCCGGTAGAGCACTGCCGAGTATAAACGCGCAATGTTTCTTCAGGGTCGCTGTAAAGTCGCCCGTAGTTGTAGAGCAAATTAGCAATGCCGCGGTTGCTCCATGACTCTTCGTACTCAGAGGTATAAACCTCTTCCAAGACTGGAAGCTCTCGCCCCGCATAGGCATTTAAGTTAGCGTGAATTTGGTTCCACCGATCTTCTTCAGAATCTGCTTCTACAAGGCTCACAGCGGCGATAGCACCCGCATTAACCAACGGGTTGACCGAGCGAGCGGCATATAATTCAAGCGCCATCTTTGAGTTAAACGGCAAACCCGTGGGTTCTACACCAATTTTCTCTCGTACGGCAGCAGGACCCTGCTGAGCCATCACCAGTGACGCCGTGAACGGTTTAGATACCGACTGAATGGAAAACTCGTAATCCATCTCCCCCGCAGAAAAGACCTGTCCGTCGCGAGTCACGATAACCACACCAAACATGTCGCTAGGTACCGTCGCAAGTATCGGAATATAGTCGGCGTTTGCTCCGTCGTTCACGTCTTTAAACTGCGCGTGGGCACGGTCGACTACGGCCTGAAAGTCTGTCCGTGTCTCCTTGGCAAAGACCTGGCCACACGCAAATACTAAAGCTAGGCAGGACACTATTAATCGCATTGTCATCTTTAACACTCCCTTTATGAACTTCGCAAATGGCTGGAATTTATTGAATTGCACCGAGCCATTCAGATTTAAACTTTATTGTTACTTCGCTTGCGTTCAGTGAGCGATCGGGCTGCCTCACATACCCCGCAGAAAATTTCCAGAGTCAAATCCCACCTTGAGTGAAAACTGAATGCGATAGTCATCACCTTTCGCGCCATCCACGTCCTGACGTTCACCCCAAATAAACTCTGTACCCAGCATCACATTCTCACGGGGGGTGTGCAGCAGATTGATCTGTGCGATTTGCCCCTTTGCAAATTCAGAACCTGACTGACCAGCACTGCTATCGAGATCGTTCATTGACCACCCTATAGAGGTCGACCACTGCTCATTCCAATAATGGTCGTAGTAAGCGCTAATCCCCAATAGCGGCACGGCCTCAGCCCTCGCGGTGTTAACGTTATCGGTACTGGGAGCAATGTCGATACCGCCGTCGTTCATGTAATTACCAATACCCTCACCGTAAACGACCTGTAGCTTCAAGACGTCGTTATTAAAGGTTTTGATGCCTGCACTCACATTGACACCCCAGCCAAATTCACTGTTTTGCTCACCGGTGTCCAAACGCTCGTAACCCAGCTCGCGGAACATAGCGGCCACCTGATAATGACCAAAGTCCCCATTATTACGATAACGAAGACTCAGGTCAGGCACATCATTATGAGCCTGATAAATGTCGGCGGCTGTCGAACCTGTTGACTCACAATCATAAGCTGAAGTGTCCAGCTCACAGGCGTTGGTATCTCTAAATCGGCCCACAGTTAAAGCGGTCGAAGGATCTTCCAAAGCGATAGAAAATTCATCTTCGCCCAGTGGGAAGGTGTATCTCGCCTGTTGGTTTCGGTAAAACACCATACCCGTAGGTCCCCAGTAATCGATGGTATTAGGGAAAATATCGCCATCCATAAAGTTAGACCAGGTTTGACCAACACCCACGTTTTTATAGGTCGCCCAGGCATGTCGCAAGCGCGGCGTCGTCTGACCTTCATCACCACCGACACCAAATAACTCAGCCTCTAATAGGTAGGTCACGTCATCGCCATAATTCCCTTTGATGCCCAGGCGGGATTGCCTAACACCAAAAATAAATTCACCATCCTGGCCATACTGACCGGGATCAGTGGCGATGGTACTGACACGCAGGGTATCGTTCCAATTAGGATCAACACGTTTAAAGTCATAGATCATATCGGCCATGACAAAGCCATAAAGCTGTGCAGAAGATGCGGGTCCCTCGTTGCCCGTCACTGCGGGCGCGGGCTGTGCAGACGCTGCTGATGCGTCCTCTGACACTGGTGCCACAACAAGCTGCTCACTGCTATTTACAGCGGCGCTATCGGCCTTTAATCGTTGCAGCTCGGCATTCATAGCTTCGAGTACCTGCTGTTGGTTTCGCAACTGGTCCTCCAGTTGCTGTATACGTTCCGCATCGGTCGCCGAAAAAGCCATGGGCGTTATGAATATTAATACGGCGCAGAGTGCGCGAGTTCTAACTTTCATTTTTGACTCCACCACGATTTGGATGCAGCGTTCTACTGGCATCCGTAAAATTCAGTGCACAGATTCTGCCTGTATCTGGCTTAATAAACACCCTCCAAAGGTGTCAATCTTTGCAAGCGCCATAAACCCTAAACAACAGCGACACTCACAGTAGCGCCCGCGCCATTGGAATTCATGCATTCATGCCCGATGTTTATTGATAAGATCGCCGCTGGCGGGCATTACTAAGTGAGCGCGACCAACAACATTCTGCAGAGAAGGCCGCCTTATAGCATTCTCTTGCAGCGTTGTGTTGTAGCGTTGTGTTGTAGCGTTGTGTTGTGGCGTTGTGCCGTAGCGTACTAGTTGTGCCGTAGCGTACTAAAGGGGCGCTCGGTCTATACTGGCAGGCTCCCCCGGGAGTCTTTAGCCTTCTGAGTTGGCGATAAACAGCTGTCACTATCAGGTTGCGGACTGTCCATTGATCAAATTGGCAAGGGCTACACTTTTTGGCATGCTCTTTTTGACCTGTTCGGAGACACACTATGCGGACCCTGGCGCTTTTCATTTTTCTTGTTCTTGTATCGGGCCATTCACTGGCACGCACACAAGTTGTGATGCTGGGCACCGGAACACCCATACCGACACCAAACCGATCGGGACCTGCTACGGCCATTATAGTTAACGGCAAAGCTTATATTGTCGATTTTGGCCCCGGGATAGTCCGCCGTGCCGCAGCACTTTCGAAAGAGTACGGTGGCCCGCTTAACGCGCTTAATGTGGATCAGCTAGGCATCGCCTTTCTCACGCATCTTCATCACGATCACACCGCGGGGTTACCCGACTTGGTGTATACCAGTTGGACCCACGGTCGAGAAGACGCCTTTGAACTCTACGGCCCTCCGGGCACCGCAACTATGGCAACCCATGTCGCGAAAGCCTGGCAAGAAGACAATCGATACCGGCTCTATGGCTTAGAACCCGCGACACCATCTGGCTGGAAAATTAACGCCCATGAAATTGCAGAAGGTGTCGTTTACGCTGATGAGCTAGTTACCGTTGAGGCCTTTAAGGTGAAACATGGCACCTGGCCCAACGCCTTCGGCTATCGATTTACGACGCCCGATAAAGTTATTGTGATCTCAGGTGACGCCGCCTACGACCCCAAACTGGAGGCCATGGCCACTAACGCCGATATTCTGATTCACGAAGTGGTTTCTGAGGCGGCACTAAACCAGCGCTCGGAGTTTTGGCAACGCTACCATCGAAGCAACCATACGACGAGTTATGAGCTTGCGGCGCTGGCATCACGGGCAAAGCCCGCGCTATTGATTTTGTATCACGTCTTGGTCTTCGGTCTAGAAGATGAAGTCGTTTTACAAGAGGTAAGATCACGATACGACGGGGAGGTAATCCTTGCAGAAGATCTTGATATTTTTGAATAGTCATCCGGTAGTTAGTGCCTACGGAAATGGTAATTAAATAATACGAGACCGATAAATATGCGATATCCCCTCTTGTCGATCGCCTTATTAGTGCTGATCAGTCTGTCGGGTACCACCAATGCTCTCTCTGATGACGAACAAGCCATCAGTGACTGGGTAGATCAACATCAGGAAGATGCCATCGCGCTTCTAGCAGAAACCGTCAACATCGGCAGTGGCACTATGAATCACGAGGGCGTTCGCGCGGTTGGTGCTGTTATGGCACGTGAGCTCAACGCACTCGGTCTCGATGTGCGCTGGATTGACATGCCTGCAGAGGTGAATCGTGCAGGACACTTATTCGCAAAAAAGCAGGGCTCGGGGACGAAGTTACTGCTTATCGGTCACCTCGATACCGTGTTTGAGGCAGATGACGAATTTCAGGCCTTTAAGCGGGAGGGTAATATCGCGGAAGGCCCAGGCATAAGCGACATGAAGTCGGGTAATGCGGTCATTATCTATGCCCTGAAAGCTCTTGCACACATTGGCGCCCTGAAAGATATCGCCATCACTGTGGCTTACACCGGCGACGAAGAAAAGCCCGGGCGGCCCCTAGCGATTGCCCGGAGAGATTTGCTTGAGGCCGGCCGATGGGCCGATATAGCACTGGGCTTTGAAGGCGCCATAACAACCCAAGACAGCGACTGGGCAACCATTGCCCGACGTAGCTCTAGCAGCTGGATACTAAAAGTTTCGGGGCAGCAGGCGCACTCGTCGGCCGTATTTAGTGATGAAGTCGGTGCCGGCGCCATTAATGAAGCCGCGAGAATTATCAACGCGTTTTATACGCAAGTGCGCGGGGCATACGGTCTTACCTTTAATGCCGGCAATATTCAGGGAGGGACAGCGATCACCTATGACTCGGCAAAAAATCGAGGATCGACCTTTGGCAAGACCAATATTGTACCCAGCCAAACAATCGTACATGGCGGTATCAGGGCACTGTCAGTGGACCAACTAGAAGATGCCAAGCAGCACATGCAAACTATTGTCGCCCAGCATTTACCCCATACGAAAGCGACCCTCAGCTTCGATGACAGCTACCCTCCGATGGCGCCAACGGACGGTAATAAAGCCTTAGCTGTGGCTTTATCAGAGGTAAATCAAGACTTAGGGCGTGGCGCCATGAAAATTTGGGATCCGCTACGCCGGGGGGCCGCTGATATTGCTTTCGTGGCGCCTTACACCGATGCTTTGGCGGGCTTGGGGGCATTGGGGAAAGGAGGCCACACACCCGAGGAAACCCTGCAACTCGACTCGATGGCCCTTGCCATAAAGCGTGCGGCCATACTGATGCTGCGCCTTGTTAAGCGCAACCCTGAGTCCGCGGACAACCAGCCATCTGTAGCGCCATGATGAGCTCAGAACACGTTTTTTTAAGCGCCTAAGAACCTACCAGACAGCTCTGTGTTAAAAAGCGCCTATTGGACTTATTCTTGGTGCCAGACCGGTGACCGCTTTTCGATAAAGGCCAGGCGCCCCTCGTTGGCATCGTCGCTGCCAGCCATTCCCTCTAGCATTACTTGGTTGGCGTATTCAAACGCATCGGCGAGAGGCATTTCTATTTGACGGTAAAAAGCCGCCTTACCTCCCCGAATACTCTGCGCCGAGCGTGAAGCAATTTTATGCGCCAGCGCCGCTGTTTCTGCACGCAATGCTTCGGGGGCAACGTGACGATTGATCAGACCAAACTTAATAGCCTCATCGGCAGAAAACATGTCACCGGTTAATGCCATTTCCATCGCGTGCTTACGCGATAGGTTGCGACCAATGCCGACCAAAGGGGTGGTACAGAACGCACCCACATTAACTCCAGGCGTACAAAAGTGCGCGTCACTAGCCGCAATAGCTAAATCGCAAGCCGATACCAGTTGACAGCCCGCCGCCGTCGCTGTGCCCTGAACGCAGGCAATGACCGGTTTCGGAGCCGTAACAATCCCCTGCATTAGCGCTGCACAACTTTCAAGAATGCCCGCAATACGCTGCCTCAACGCGCCGTTGTCCTCGCCTTCCATGGGGTGCATTTCTTTGAGGTCATGCCCTGCACTGAACACCGGGCCATCGGCTGCCAGCACAACCACACGACAGCTGTCGTCTTCATAACACGAGACCAAGGCTTGGGTGAGACTTGCGATCATTTGAGACGACAGGGGGTTACGAATACTTCCCTGATTTAGCGTCAGCCAAATCACGGGACCTTCTTGTTCAATTTTTACTAACTGTTCGCTCATAGCCTTAACCTGACCTCTACTGAATGACGTTACTTAAATAGAACCAGCAGCTCGCTTTGAAGGTTACGGTTATCGATAGGGCCTCGCAACCAAAAAAATTAAGCGCAAATTGTGGTTTATACTGAACACTCAAAACGGTGCTGCTAATGCTTAAGGCTGGCACCAATAAAGCCACTCCGATTCTTGCCGACTCGAGGCCCAACGTCACTATGTCGCAACCTACACTGCAGCGCTGGATCATCATGCTGTCACTGATTATGGCGGGCGAGGCCATCTTCACCCTGCCCTACCACGTGACCCGATTTTTTCGCCCTACGGTGCTTGAGGTCTTCGGCCTGTCCGCCACCGAATTAGGCGTTGCCCAGGCCGCTTACGGAGTCGTCGCCATGGTGGCCTACTTTTTTGGCGGCCCCCTTGCCGACCGTTTTTCTGCGCGCAAATTACTCGCCGTTTCACTATGGCTAACCGCTTTAGGCGGTCTCTATTTAGCGACACTGCCCGGCTACTATGGAGCCATGTTCGTTTGGGGCTTTTTTGGTCTATCCACTATTTTATTTTTTTGGGCAGCACTCATTAAAGCCACCCGAAGTTGGGGCGGCCTGTCAGGACAAGGGCTCGCCTATGGCGTGCTGGATGGCGGTCGAGGCTTGCTGGCCGCGGTACTCGCCTCCCTTGGAGTACTTTTATTTTCCGTCGCTTTTCCCGAGGGTTACGACGCGGCAAGCGCGGCAGATAAACGCACCACACTGCAGCAAATCATTTTGGGTTATACCACCGTTACAGCACTCACTGGCGTTATGGTCTGGTTCACTCTACGCGGACTTCCTGATACTTCAGCACCGGCACACTCCCCCTTATTTAGGCATTTTTGGCAGGTCATGCGTATTCCCGCGGTGTGGCTGCAAACCGTTGTTTTAGTGTGCGCCTACACGAGCTATAAGGCGTTCGATCAGTACGCTTTATTTGCTGTTCGAGGGCATGGCATTGATGAAATTGAAGCGGCACAAATTGTGACTCTGGGTGCTTGGACACGGCCACTTGCAGCGCTGTTGCTGGGGCTTTTGGCAGATCGCTTTGGCGTGTCTAAAATGATTGTTATCTGCTTTGGTATTTTGATCACTAGCCACAGTTTGTTTGCTTTTACCGGCCAAGAAATGGGCACTTTTAGCTTTATATTGGCAAATACTGTCGTGACCGGTATTGCCATTTTTGGCCTGCGCGGCTTGTACTTTGCGCTTTTCGAGGAGGGTAAAGTCCCCTTGGCGATGACGGGCACAGCCATAGGGGTAGTGTCGGTGATTGGATACACACCCGATGTCTATGTCGCTGCTATTGCCGGCTATTTGATCGACAATAATCCAGGGCTGCTGGGTTTCCAATATATGTTTATGTGCCTACTAGGCACTGCGGTGATGGGTGCAGCCGCAGCCTATGCCTTCACGAGGCTACCCAAAGTGAACGCCGATTCGCCCTAGTTACTGCACCGGTAGCGACCCTCGCAGCAACCGGTGGGCAGGCCGATGATTATCGGTTCCTATCCAGACTGAATCGGCAGACAAGCCCAGCGATAAACAACACCATGCCGATTAGTAAATAAAAGGGATAATGCGGTGCTTAACACGCTTGGTGTACTCCTGCCAGAGCGGTCCGTATTTAGCGGCACAGCGTCGATCATCATCTCGCTCTCGAGGAAACAACAGTGCGACGTAATAAAGCGGGTACAACCACGGCCAAATAGCTCCGGGATAACCGACGGCAAGGGCGATACCACTGGCCATTAACACCTCACCTAAGTAGTTGATGTGGCGACTTAGGCCCCAAAATCCATTGACCAATAACGTGCGTTCCCCGTCAGTGACAGTTTCCGGACTGATACCTAAAAAAGGCCTGTCGGGTTGAATTTTGAAATAGAATTTTTGCATGTTCGCGCCGCGAGCCAGAGACCATCCGGTAAAAAAGAGCGCAACACAGAGATAGGGCCACCAAACCGGGGATGCAGGATTAGGCAGGTCAACAGTTGACCACAGCGCTATCGTATAAAAGAAAGGATAAAACGTAAGGCAGCCCCACCCCAACTTGAAACCCACCCGCTCGGCAAAAATGTCATAGGTGTAGAGGTGTACCTTTTCGAAGGTGAGGTAATCCAAAATAAAATAGATGAGGAGTGCAGCACTCACAAATATGCCGGTGGAGGCACCGCTGCCATAGGTTAAATAGTGGTGGGCTGAGAAGCTCAAAACATTGAGTGCCAACATAACCGCACCAATGAGGTATAGCCACATCTTGGCGTCGATGTGACCGTTCTTGAATTGTGGGTTTTCGGGACGGCCCAAAAAGAAATCTACCGGGAAGCTTCTACCCGTGGACGGATAGGGTAGAACCGACGCCAGGGAATATGCCAAGCCAATAACACAGGCCCCCGCCAGGCTGAGCCAGCGTACCTCGTACAGCCAACCCCATGGGACCCACCCCAAGTAGCCCAAGGTGTACCAAAGACCGATTGATGCCAGCAGTACCAACCGACCGTTTAATCGATAACACAATTTCTGACCCGTTTTAGGGTTGTCGACATACCCCACCACCCATCGCCCGGGGAGAAAAAAGTGCAACAGCGTAATACCAAGGTAAATAATAAAAGGGGTTAAAAAACCCGTAACTTCAACCATCACTGGAGCTCCTTGGTATTTTTAGACATTAACCGAATCGCTGTGGCCTTCGGTAACAGGCGTCGCATTATAAATCCAACCGCTTTATTGAGCCGCCCGGGTATCACCACAGGAGCAGCTCCCAACGCCGCCAAAGTCTCTTCAGCCACTGTGTGGGCATCGAGAATTCCAGGCGCCTCCCCACCCTTTTGGGCATTCTGATACCCCGGAGTGCGGATCGCCCCGGCGCAGGAGGCAATCACATCAATTCCCTGATCTCCCATTTCCTGCCAAAGACCCTCAGCGAGCACCGTGTTGAAAGCTTTTGTCGCAGCATAGGTCGCTATGTTGGCACTGCCCTGTCCCCCGGATAAAGACGACATCAGAACCACCCCGCCCCGGCCACGTCCAATAAGATGCGGGAGCAACGCTCGAGTAAGCGCCAAAGGTGCGGCTGTATTCACGGCTAGAATTTGCTGTAGCTGTGCTAATGGCACGTCTTGAAATCGTCCTACAGCAGAATAGGCGGCATTACATACCAGCAGACCCACGTCGTGATGCAAGGATTTAATAAAAGTTTCGCCACTGCCCGATGCGGCAAGATCCAATGGCTGCGCTTCAACTGAGACTGCATAGCGATGTCGCAGCTCTTCCGCGAAAGCCATCAGCTGAGGTTCGCGCCGAGCAAGCAGAATAAGATTCAATCCCCTAGCGGCTAGAGATTCTGCAAATGCCGCACCCAGTCCCTCTGAGGCTCCTGCCACCAGCGCCCAAGGGCCATAAGCTGTCTGAAAGTCTTTCACAGTACGTCACCCGCTCCCAAGCATTGGCGATTTCTCGATATTAGCCTGTCGGAAGCCGCCTTGGATTTTAGTATAGACTTCAAAGTCAAAAGGTAACTACCCCAAACCGGACGACAACAATAGGGTCCATTGGGAAACACTTCATAGGACTTTAGGGCTGCGCGCTCTGCTATCTAACGGTTGCCATAGGTTTACAGGCTGGCATTAAATCCAACTCACTCAGTCAGTGAAGTCACAGATATGGCTCACAGAGACATTAATATGGGTAAAAAAATCATGCAAAAGCCAAGTGCAATTTTCTGTTTTTTACTGCTCATCACAGCGACTTTTTTTGCGAGCGCTGAGCCGTTTTCTGTGGGTCGCGTCAAAGCCTCTGAGGGAACATTAGTTTCAGGGTTTTTAGACGTCCCGGCGGGTACTGACGCCGGCAGTAAGATACCTATCACCGTTATTCATGGGGCCACTCACGGTCCAGTGCTTGCCCTGCTCGCAGGCATACACGGCTACGAGTACCCTCCGATTACAGCGCTCCAGTCGATGAGAACAGAAATCGATCCTGCGTTACTGCGCGGAACGGTCATTCTGGTGCATGTGGCAAACCTGCCTTCGTTTTTAGGTCGGACCATCTATTACAGCCCCGTAGATGGAAAAAACCTCAATCGTATGTTCCCTGGGGATCCAGAGGGGACGCTGAGTCAACGCATCGCGCACCAAATCACCACCGAGGTCATCGATCAGGCCGACTATCTCATTGATCTGCACGCTGGTGACGGTAATGAAGCGTTACGACCGTATGTTTATATGCCAGTGACTGGTGATGCTGGGTTTGACCAGAAAATTAAAGGCTTGGCTGTTGCATTTGGGCTCGATCAAATCGCGATCGACACAGGCCCACAGCATGCCTCGGGCCCATCGCTGTTTGCCGATCAAACGGCGCTGGTAAGAGGGATACCTGCTATCACGACGGAAACTGGGAAGTCTGGCTCCAACGATCCTCATTGGTCTGAGCTAGCAAAGTCAGGCGTTTGGAACGTGCTGCGCCACTTGCGCATGGTATCCGGTGTCGAAGTCCCAAATCTGGATATCACGTGGCTCACCGACTATCAGGTGGTTAAGAGCCCAGCTTCCGGCATTTTTCAGCCCGCAACTAAAGAAGGCTCTATGGTCACAAAGGGCGCTCTTTTAGGTGTCTTAGTCGATTTCTTTGGCAACGAAATCACCCAGGTGCGCGCACCGTTTTCTGGCGTGATCAACTACGTTATTAGCACACCGCCGGTTAACAAAGACGAACCTGTCGCCATGATGAGTAAAATTCAAGAGCAGTGACCTGATCCAATAAGCCAAATTAGTGCTGTGCTGCTAAGCCTTTACCCACTTCGGCAGGTCAACCTGGTGATTCAGAGTGGGCTAGAAGAGCCCTAAATAGTAACTTTTTAAGTGATAAAAAAATCGCTGCTTATGCCATCTTTCACTGGCCATTTGAACAGTCGGCGACATCCCCCTTGTTGGGGTGCTCAAGAGGCTATATTTTTTCTTTTTAACAAGTCGTTTTTGGTACTCTCTATGTCGGTCTGGATCAAGTCTCCTAAGACCATTGGGGCCACATTAGCCCCGTTCATCGTTCGTTTAAGGAGTGCGGTGCGTGACCAGTCAGACTGCCAAAAAAGAGCCGGTTCAAAGGCGCCTTAAGCAAGCTAACTGGCCCACGTCACTAACAGCTAAACCCGGTTGCTCACAGGCAAGCGCGGTCACTGTTAGGCAGCTCTCATCCTGGCCACAATGGGGTATCTGCTGCGCGAGAGGCCGACACACCCCCGCGGCTGACGAAAGGCACCTAACCGGTGTCGAAGCGGTAAAAGCAGGGTCAGAGGAGGATCATTGTTAAAATGAGTGAACGAGGAGCCAGACGAAAAGGCGGTGGACGCGCTGGACGACGCGAGGCGCGCAGTACGGTCGCGGCAACAGCCCCATTTATCGAGCGCAAGATTCCCTATTTTGAAATGCTGTCGACGGAGGCACTTGAGCTCATTGAGAACAATGCCGATCGACTGCTGGCTGAAATTGGCATTGATTTTCTAGACGATCCTGAAGTTCTCGAGCTCTTCAAAAATGCGGGTGCTGAGGTCAATGGAACCCGCGTGCGCTTTGCGCCAGGACTGTGTCGCTCGATCATTCAGGCTAACGCGCCCGCCAGCTACACCCAGCACGCTCGTAACCCCGCACGCAGTGTCACCATTGGCGGCAAAAACACCGTCTTGGTTCCCGCTTATGGCCCTCCCTTTGTTCATGACTTAGACAAAGGGCGTCGATATGCAACCATTGAAGACTTTCGCAACTTTGTGAAGTTAGCCTACATGGCGCCCGGATTGCATCACTCAGGCGGTACGGTTTGTGAACCGGTTGATTTACCGGTCAATAAGCGTCACTACGATATGGTTTACAGCCATTTCAAATACAGCGATAAACCCCTAATGGGCTCGGTGACGCTAGACAAACGCGCTCAAGACTCGGTAGACATGGCAAAGCTAGTCTTTGGCGATGAATTTGTCGATCAAAACTGTGTGCTGACCAGCCTGATCAACGTCAACTCCCCCATGGTGTTTGACGGCACTATGCTGGGGTCATTGAAAGTTTACGCGCGCAATAATCAGGCCACGGTTATCTCACCCTTTATTTTGGCAGGCGCCATGTCACCGGTGACAGTAACAGGAACCGTGACGCAGATTTTAGCCGAAGCTCTAGCGGGTATCACCCTGACTCAGCTGATTAGGCCTGGGGCACCCGTAGTTTTTGGAACCTTTGCCGCTGCAGTCTCCATGGCAACAGGTGCACCGACCTTTGGCACCCCTGAGCCCAGCATGGTTATTTATGCCGCAGCAGCACTGGCAAGGCGGCTGGGTGTACCCTTCCGCAGCGGCGGCGGACTGTGCGCTTCTAAACTGCCCGACGCTCAGGCCGCCTATGAATCTGCTAATACTCTGCAGACCGCAGCCCTAGCAGGCGTGAACTTTATGCTGCACACCGCGGGCTGGCTCGAGGGCGGTCTGGCAATGGGCTACGAAAAATTCATTATGGATTGCGATCAAGCCAGTATGATTGGCGTGCTTCTCAACGGTGTTGACCTCTCCGAGGATGCTCAGGCAATGAGTGCCTTTGAAGAAGGTGGTCCCGGCAAACACTTTCTGGGTTCAGCCCACACCCTCAAGCATTTCGAAACGGCTTTTTATCGTTCAACCGTTGCCGACAGTAATAGCTACGAACAATGGTCTGCCGAGGGTAGTCTAGACACCGCCCAGCGCGCCAATGTCATTTGGAAAAAAATGCTAGCCGACTACGAACCACCCGCGCTAGATCCCGCTATTGATGAAGCTTTACTGGACTACATGCGCCAGAAAAAGGCCTCTTTTGACGACCGTGACTACTGACCACTACCTAAGAAGGACTTTCCGACATGTCTGATGAAGAAGACATTATCCTCGCTGAACTTTCTGATGAAGATCTTATTCCTCAGATACACGACGACCTTTATGACGGGCTAACCGAAGAAATCGAGGCCGCGACCCATATTCTTCTTGACCGAGGTTGGTCTGCGGAAGACGTGTTGAGCAAAGCCTTGGTTGACGGCATGACGATAGTCGGCATCGACTTCCGCGACGGTATTTTGTTCGTCCCCGAAGTTTTGCTGGCGGCCAATGCAATGAAAGGTGGTATGGCTATATTACGGCCTTTACTCGCTGAGACGGGCGCTAAGCCAATCGGCACTATGGTCATTGGTACTGTAAAAGGCGATATCCACGACATTGGTAAGAACTTGGTCGCCATGATGCTGGAAGGCGCGGGCTTTGACGTGCACGATATTGGCATCAACAACTCGGTCGAGGACTACCTTGCCGCCCTTGAGGAGCACAAGCCGGATATCCTCGGTATGTCAGCACTTCTGACGACCACCATGCCCTACATGAAGGTCGTTATCGACGCCCTCAAAGATCAGGGTCTTAGAGATAAATACATTGTTCTTGTTGGCGGTGCCCCGCTGAACGAAGAATTTGGTGAGGCAGTCGGCGCCGACGCCTACTGCCGAGATGCCGCCGAGGCAGCCACCACGGCGGTCAGCCTTGTGCAAGCTCGATCTAGCGCCCAGGTTCCCTGATGAGTCATCTTGAGCCCTCATCGCTCCTTGTGATTGCCTGTGGAGCACTCGCAAGAGAGATTGAGTGGCTCAAGCGCAGCAATGCTTGGCACAATATGTCGGTGAAGTGCCTAGACGCTGAGTTACACAACCGTCCCGAGAAAATTCCCGCACGCCTCGAGGCACTGATTGCTGAAAATCATCAGCATTTTGACAGAGTTTTTGTCGCCTATGGCGACTGTGGCACTAGCGGTGGCATCGACAAGGTATTAGAGCGCTGGGGCATAGAACGGCTTCCCGGAGACCACTGCTACTCCTTCTATGCCACCGAGGCCCGCTTTAACGCGCTGTTCGAGGAAGAGCCCGGCACTTTTTATCTCACCGATTTTCTGGCGCGGCATTTCGACCGTCTTGTTGTTCGAGGCTTAAAACTCGATCGACACCCGCAACTACTGCAGGAGTTTTTTGGTCACTACCAACGCGTTGTTTACCTCGCACAGCAGGACGACGAACAGCTACAACTTGCCGCACGCCGAGCAGCCGACTATCTAGGGCTTCGCTTTGAAACTCTGAAAACGGGCATGGGTGAGCTAGGGCAACACCTTGAAAAACAGGTTTTAAACTTCCAACGTGGTAACGGAGTTCATCATGCAGCGCATTGATGTTTATTGGCGAGATATTCCGGCGCAAGTTTTAATCAAGCGAGGTCGTGACCGGGGTAAGTATCTGCTGAGCCATCGATTTCAAGCTGCCATCGATCGTGCCGCTATGAAAGCTGGCAAGGGTGGCAGTGATGCCTACCTTGAGGAATGGCGGCGGGTAACGACGTCAATAGAAGCTGAGGGCACTGTACAAAGTATCGCCCAAGGGTTCGGCGAACAAATTGAAGCGCAATTTTCTGATGATGACATAGCTCGCCTTGTAGCCCAGAAGGGCTTTGACGAGGTGCCCAAGTGAAAGCGGCGAGAGACTGGTCTGTTCGACACGCCAAGGGGCTGCACCGCTTCTATGTAGCCTTAGAGTGGACGTTGCAACTGCTCGACCCCCTACTTCATAGAATTGGCTATCAACGTCTCGATAAGTCCTTTGCGCGTATAGAAGGCCTCGTCAAAGGATTTTTATTTGACTCACAGTCCTGCGGTCAGTGCACCTTGGGTTCAACGGGTATGGCCTGCCCTATGAACTGTCCCAAGACCCTGCGTAACGGGCCCTGTGGGGGTGTCAGACAAAATGGCGGCTGTGAGATCAAACCAGAGATGACCTGCGTGTGGGTAAAAGCTTGGGAAGGCAGTCAGCAAATGGGCGAGGCAGAAACCGGGCTGCAGGTGATACAGCTGCCCGTCGACACCCGCCTCAAAGGGCATAGCAGTTGGCTGGAGGCTCTCAAAGCACGACGGGAGAAATCTGCATGAGCTTTGCTGACGAGCCTAGCGCTGGGGAAAACCTTCCTATTCTCCCGGGTCACTTTTCTCCAGGTCGCTTTGAGCGAGTGCTTAGGGCCGGTCAGTTTGCCGTCACCGCTGAAATAGCCCCCCCGGATTCAGCCGATCCTAATGATGTTTACGAGAGAGTCAAAGATTTCAACGGCTATGTCGACGCTATCAATGCCACCGATGGTTCTGGAGCCAATTGCCATATGTCGAGTATGGGCATTTGCGCTCTACTCACTCGTCTGGGTTATTCCATGATTTTGCAGATGTCTTGCCGAGATAGAAACCGAATTTCAATGCAGGGAGATATACTCGGAGCAGCGGCTATGGGTGTGGCCAACATTCTCTGCCTTAGCGGTGATGGCGTGCAGTCAGGTGATCATCCCGAGGCCAAGCCTGTTTTTGACCTAGATAGCATTTCAGCATTGTCTATGGTGCGTCATATGCGCGATAACAGCGCCTTTCTCAGTGGCCGATCTCTATCATCACCGCCCCGCCTTTTTATGGGTGGCGCAGCGAACCCCTTTGCGCCACCCGTCGATTTTCGCCCTCAGCGTCTCGCCAAAAAAGTCGCTGCCGGAGCCCAATTTGTCCAGACCCAGTACTGCTTCGATATCGAACGCCTCAAATTGTTCATGGCTAAAACCCGCGACCTGGGCTTGCACGACAAGGTTTTCATTCTCCCTGGCGTGGGGCCTCTGGCCTCTGCTAAGTCAGCTGAGTGGATTCGAAACAATGTTGCTGGGGTACACATTCCAGATTCAGTGATCAAACGTCTAGCGGGCGCCCAAGATCAAAAACAGGAAGGTGTCGATCTGTGTATCGACCTCATGCAACAAATTCAAGAAATTGAGGGGGTCAGCGGTATACATCTGATGGCCTATCGTCAGGAACACCGCATTGGTGAAATCGTTACCAAATCTAAAGTATTGGGCACTCGCGTGCCTTGGAGCCCAGCAGGCTCGTAATAGGAGCAGTACATGACCACAACAACCCTCAGCTCAGCCAGCAAAGAAGTACACATTGGCTTTGATAAGCCCTTCGTGATTATTGGTGAGCGTATCAACCCCACCGGCCGCAAAATTCTTGCCGAGGAAATGAAGGCGGGGGACTACAGCCGCGTTGAATCTGATGCACTCGCCCAAGTCGCTGCAGGGGCGCAAATGCTCGACGTCAACGCGGGGATTCCACTGGCCGATGAGCCGGCGATTCTTGCCGAAGCCATTCGTCGCGTGCAGGCTATCACCGATGTTCCCTTGAGCATTGATTCGTCTATTGTTGAGGCCCTTGAGGCAGGATTAGCAGTTTATCAGGGCAAAGCTCTCGTCAATTCAGTCACCGGTGAAGACGAGGTACTGGAACGTGTTCTGCCGCTGGTCGCCCGCTATAATGCAGCGGTAGTCGCCATCTCTAATGACGAAACAGGAATTTCTGAAGACCCTAATGAACGCTTCGCTGTTGCCAAAAAAATCGTTGAACGCGCGGCTGACTACGGCATTCATCACAGCAACATTGTGGTTGATCCTCTTGTCATGCCCATTGGGGCGATCAATACCGCAGGGGTTCAGGTAATGCACCTCGTTCGAAGGCTTAGAGAAGAACTCGAGGTCAACACGACCTGCGGCGCCTCCAATGTCAGTTTCGGACTGCCCAACCGCAACGGTATCAATGCCGCATTTCTCACTATGGCAATGGGTGCGGGAATGACCTCGGCAATTACCAGCCCACTGCACGCTGAAGTCATGCAAGCAGTGCGGGGCGGCGACGTTATGATGGGTCATGACCCCAACTGTACTAACTGGATTAAAGCCTACAGAGAGCCAGCGGCTGAAGGCACTGGACGCGGCGGTCGCGGCGGCCGCAGCGGCCGGCGCAGGAGTGCTTAACTTTGTCTGATGAGTCAGTAAAAATTCTCTTCATGCCTTCAGGACGCCGCGGAAGCTTCCCCGCCGGCACCCCGGTGCTGGATGCTGCCCGAAGTTTGGGGGTTGATATTGACTCTGTTTGCGGTGGTCGAGGCCTGTGTGGGAGGTGTCGGGTCGAGTGCATGTCTGGACACTTTCCAAAACACGGACTCACCTCTGATACCGAGCATCTCTCTCCCTTTAGCCTTACAGAAACCCGTTTTGAAGAACGCAAAGGAGCACTACCCGAGCGTCACCGCTTGAGCTGCCATGCAACACTGCTTAACGATGTGGTTATTGACGTTCCGCCAGAAAGCCAAGTGCATCGACAAATCATTCGCAAAGAGACCGAGCACCGTGATATTCGCCTGAATACCGCAACGCGTCTTCACTACGTCGAAGTGGAATCAGCCAGCCTCGAAGATATACGCGGTGAGGCCCAACTACTTCTCGATGCCCTAAAGCGTGATTGGGATTTAGAGAACTTGCGCGTTGAAGCCAATGTATTGCCTCGACTACAAAAAGCTCTGATCGAGGGTAAACAAGCGGTAACCGTCGCGGTGTATAACGCGCAAGATGTTATCGCTATCTGGCCCGGACTGTTCGAATCTCCACGAGGCATCGCTATTGATGTGGGCTCCACGACCGTAGCCGCGCACCTGTGTGACCTTAGTAACGGCGAAGTATTGGGTACCGCGAGCGTCATGAATCCGCAGATTCGATTTGGCGAAGACCTAATGAGCCGGGTGTCCTATATCATGATGCACCCCGAGGGCGCTGGAGAGATGACAACCGTCATTCGCCGGGCACTCAATGAGTTGTTCGTCGAACTGAGCGAAGGTGACGCCTGCGCTTTAGAGGACATTCTCGAGATAACACTGGTCGCCAATCCGATCATGCATCACATTCTGCTGGGCATCGATCCGGTAAATTTAGGCGGTGCTCCCTTTGCCCTTACGACAACCGAAGCACTGGAGCTGAGGGCTAAAGATTTGGATCTCAATATTCACCCCGGGGGTCGAGTCTACGTTTTGCCGTGCATCGCCGGTCACGTAGGTGCTGATTCGGCGGGCGTCATTTTGGCAGAGCATCCCGAGCAGGATGCCGAAATGACCCTTGTGATTGATGTCGGCACCAACGCCGAGATTGTACTGGGTAATAAAGATCGCATGCTCGTCTGCTCAACACCCACAGGCCCCGCTTTTGAGGGCGCACAGATTAGCTCAGGTCAAAGAGCAACTTTCGGCGCCATAGAACGGGTTCGCATTGACAGAGACACCCTCGAACCCCGATTTAAAATCATTGGCTCTGACCTTTGGTCAGATGAACCCGGTTTTGAACAAGCTCTGGGCAGCATTGGCGTCACTGGCATTTGCGGTTCGGGAATTATTGAAGCCGTAGCGGAAATGTTTTTAGCCGGCATTGTCTCGGAAGATGGCGTGATCAATGGCGCGCTTGCGGAGCAAAGTCCCCGAATTTTCTCCTCAGGTAGAACCTGGTCTTTTACGCTACACACCGCCGGTGCTGAGGGACAATCTGATATATCAGTCACTCAAAATGACATTCGGCAAATTCAGCTAGCCAAAGCCGCACTGTACGCCGGGGTAAAACTACTCCAAGACCATATGGGCACCGAGCACATTGATCGCATACGTTTAGCGGGCGCTTTCGGCAGTCACATTAGCCTATCCCACGCCATGGTGCTGGGTTTGATCCCCGACTGCCCATTGGGAAATGTCTCCGCAGCGGGTAATGCAGCCGGGATGGGCGCACGCATTGCTCTGCTCGATAGAGACAGCCGCAGTCACATTGAAAAAGTGGTGCGCTGGGCCGAGCGCATCGAGACGGCTGTCGAAGACAAGTTCCAGGACTACTTTGTTGATGCCATGGCCTTTCCTCACAAGTCAGACCCTTTCACCCATCTTTTCGCCGAGATTCCGCCACCGATAGTCCGCACTCAGCAGGCTGAAGCCGGTCATTCACGCCGCCGCCGGGGGCGCTCGCGAAGCTAAATTATTTGTTGTTTCAAACTTGTTTGGAAGCTTAATAAGAATTACCTTCGCCGACAGCGATACGTTTGGTGTTACTCACTGATCACGATTTCTTTTCGGAGAACTTTATGTTTTCTTTTGATCATCCCCTGCCCTTCCCTAAGAACCGTCCAACGCCCTATTTACCGCTGTCAGAAGAGCCTGCATTTGAGGCAACCAAACATTTGGCCCTCGAGATGCCAAGTCAGTGTTTATCTCTTGCTGATCTGGGCTACACCCCAGAAGAAATCAAGCGCTGTGCCTCATCCTTTGCCTACAGTAATGCCTTCAGGATTCTTTCCTCTGAGGGAGTCGCTGCAATGGAAGCAGTCTGCCAAGACATCTATGGCAACCGAAATGACAGCACCGGCACGGGCGCTAATCGCTTAGGTAGCTATGCGCGTGGCGCGGGTTATCGATCCCGTTTTATCCGCGACTTTTGTGACAGCCCAGATGTCGCAGAGCATTTATCCAAAATAGCTGGGGTCACGCTAGGCCGTCACTCCGTACCCGCGGTTGCCTGTGGTATCAATTACGCGCCCGAGGACGTAAGTCGCGCCGTCGATACCTGGCACGTGGATTCTGTCAACTTTGACGTGGTGATGATGGTCACCGACCCCTCGGCGCTCAAAGGTGGCGAATTTCAGGTATTTAAAGGTACCCGGCAAGAAGGACAAGCCTTACTCGGCATTGCGGGTGAAGAAGGCGGGGATGCCGTACTCCCTGAAGCACGAATTTCCAGCATTCCTTTCCCAGAAGCAGGCTACGGCTTTCTCCAGCAAGGCACGCATATTTTTCACCGAGCCTGCCGACTGCTGGAAAGAGCGAATCGCATTACGCTCATCCCCTCCTTTGAGGTGCTCCCCGCGCACAATACCGACCGTACCAATGCGGTCAACATGGCAGACTGGACGGATCCGGGTATCAGCGCAGAACTGGCACGTCACGAAGTTTGGCGTGCCTCTGCGAGACTTGAGCAACTCTTATCTGATATTAGTCTCACTGATGAACCACGAGCCCTAGGCGCCTCAATACGTGAGGCAGTGAGCCAACTGAATCAATTTGCAGACAAACTTGAGAGCCGCTCCCTATGACCAGAGATTCAGAGCTCAAGGGACGTGCCTGTTTGGTGACGGGGGCTGCCGGCTGCATTGGCGCGTGGGTCGTCAAGCAGCTCCGTGACGCAGGCGCTATTCCTGTGGTTTTCGATGTCACTGAAAACCGTGAACGCTTACACCTCATTATGGAAGATGCGGATACGGTTATTTGGGAGTGCGGTGATATCACCGATTTTGATCGCCTAACCGAAATCGCTGAGCGCCATAATATCGAGGCCATTATTCATTTGGCGGCCCTTCAAGTCCCCTTCTGCAAGGCCAATCCCATAGGGAGTACCCAGATTAATGTCATGGGCAGCATTCATATTCTAGAGCTCGCCCGTCAGCAAGGCATTACCCGTTTGAGTTATGCAAGCTCGGTTGCCGCACCGGCAATGGGTGACAATAATTGGTTAGAAACCCTCTACGGCGCTCACAAAATTTGTGGTGAACAAATGGCAAAGGTTTACTGGCAGGACTGGAGTGTTCCCAGCATTGGCATTCGCCCCGCTATTATTTACGGCCCCGGACGTGACCAGGGCATGAGCGCTGCCCCAACGATCGCTCTGCTTGCAGCCGAGGTCGAAGCGCCGTATACCATTCCTTTCTCTGGTGATGTTGGTTTTGTCTACGTAGAAGACGCGGCCCAGCGCTTTATAGCCGCAGCGAGTTGTCCCCATCAAGGGGCCCATGTCTTCGATCTCAACGGCACACCGGCAGGAATTACTACAATGCTGGCAATGCTCGCTGAACATTACCCCCATGCCAAGGTCGACTATGAAGGTGAGGCCATGCCTTTTCCTGCTGAACCCAATAGTGGCGACCTCGAACGCTTCCTAGGACTGGGTGATTGCCTACCCCTGTCCCAAGGTATTCTTAAAACTCAGGCCTGTTTTCGTAATGCCCAAGCCCGCGGCATTGATCTAAAAGCACTTTTTAACCTGACAGTGAGTAAAACTCCATGAAGTTAGTGAGGCATGGTGCGCCAGGCGCCGAACGGGCTGGCATGGTCGATCAAACAGGAGCGCTGCGGGATTTGTCTGCCATCGTCGGTGATTGGTCTTACGACACGCTGATCCCTGAGATACTCTCAAAAGTTAAAGCCCTAAATGTTTTAACGCTACCTGAATTATCTGCAGATACTCGGCTTGGCGCACCCGTATACCGCCCGGGAAAAATTGTTGGCTGCGCCCTCACCTACGGCAAACATGCCGCCGAAGCAGGGCTGGAACCCCCGGAAGAGCCTATGTTCATGCTGACCGCCCCCAGTGCTGTCAATGGACCACACGATGAGGTCATGATGCCTAAAGGGGGCTCAGAGCTCGATTGGGAGGCCGAACTTGCCGTGGTTTTCTGTAGAGCAGGTCATAACATACCTGTGGAATCAGCCATGGATTATGTGGCCGGGTTTTGTGTGGGTAACGATGTGTCAGAGCGAAATTTTCAACTCGAGCGCGGGACCCAATGGACCAAGGGAAAAAGTGCCGATACGCTAAAACCCTTAGGTCCTTGGTTGGTCACCTCAGACGAAGTAGGAAACCCCAACGCACTCGATATTTCGCTGAGCGTAAATGGTGTCGTCATGCAAGAGAGCAACACATCAGACATGATGTACAGCATCGCCGAGTTGATTTCAATCATCTCAAATTATGTCAGCTGGCAACCCGGGGACATTATGATGACCGGCACTCCCCCGGGGGTTGGCTACGGCATGAAGCCCCCCCAGTACCTCAAAACGGGTGACATTATGGAAGCACGAATTGAAAAGCTAGGCGCTCAATGTAATGTCGTCAGCGACTACAACCCCCGCTATCCTAATCCAAAGTGACCCCGAGCAAACGCATTGTGCTAGTCACGGGCGGCGCGCAAAACATTGGCGCGGCCATTATCGCTCGCTTTGCAGAAACTGGGGCGACTGTCATCTGCGCAGATATCAAAGCGCCAGAATCTGAAACGGCGGCTTTCATCAAAACCGACGTATCCTCAGAGTCCAGTGTTCAGGCACTGATGAAGGCTGTTGCAGAGACTTATGGCCATTTGGATGTCTTGATCAACAATGCGGGGGTCTGCATCGAAGCGTCCATTACCAACACCCGGGAAGAGGATTGGGATCGCGTGATGGCAGTCAACGTCAAAAGCTGCTTTCTTACCACTAAGCATGCCTTTGAGCTGATGTGCATGCCTGAGGCCAGTGCGCCTAGCATCGTCAATATCAGCTCTATTGAAGGTCTGGGTGCTAACCCACTTCACGCTGCCTACGCAGCATCCAAAGCGGCTGTCGCTGGCTTGACTCACAACACAGCGTTGGAATTCGGACCTAGCGGCATTCGCTGCAATGCCGTCGCACCCGGGTGGATCAGCACGCCCTTCAATGAGAGCTTGCTATCGCAATACCCAGATCGACAAGCGGTAGATAGTGCGATTAAGGCCTTACACCCCGTGGGGCGCTTGGGCCAACCTCAAGATGTGGCTGAAACGGTTTATTGGCTTGCGGGACCAGAATCTGCCTTTATTACAGGTCAGGAAATTATCGTCGATGGCGGGCGTTTGGCACGTTTACCCTTGCCTGCCTTGTGAGAACCTATGAATAAGTTGGTCAGTAAATCCAGTGATGTGCGAGATCTGCAAGGTCACTATGCTCTGATTACCGGCGCCACCGGCGGGGTGGGTCAGGCGTGCGCTGAAATCTTCGCCGACGCAGGAATGCACTTGATACTGGCAGGACGGGACCACACCAAACTAGAACAGCTTCGGGCAACAGTGCAGCAACAAAACCCCGTCGACGTGCAGATTGTTACAGGTGAGATTGGCAGTCCTGCAACGGCTGAGCATGCCTTTTCAAGAATCAGGTCTATTGGGACTGGCCAGGTAACGGTCTTGATCAATAACGCCGGAGTCATTGTTCGTGCGACTGCGGAAGAAACCAGTAACAATGACTGGCAGCAGGTGATGGATATCAACCTCAACGGTTTATTTTACTTTAGCCGAGCCTATGCTCAGCAAGCCCACTCTGACGGTGCAATCATCAATATCTCCTCAACCTGTGGCTCTGTTGGCAGTGCCGGCCTTGCCGCTTACTGTGCCAGCAAAGGTGCGGTAAACCAGCTAACCCGCGCTATGGCGCTGGAGCTCGCTGAGCGAGGCATCAATGTCAACGCCGTAGCACCGGGAGCCATCGACTCCCCCATGCTATTTAGCGGTCACGACACAGCAGCGTTGTCCGATTCCGTAGTCGCTAAAAATGAAGCGAATATTCCACAAGGTCGCATCGCACAGCCTCAGGAAATTGCAAGAGCCGCGCTATTTCTCTCTCAACAACGCCACATTACAGGAACAATTTTATCTGTAGATGGTGGTTATACCAGCGCCTGAGGAATTCCAATGAAACTGCGTAGGTTGACCGTATTTCGCCACATACTCCCTGTAAAAGGTGGGGGTTATCGTATGGCAAATGCCTACGTTGAACACCTAGAGAGTACGATAGTGCGCTTGGAAAGCGACTGTGGCGTAGTCGGCTGGGGAGAAACCTGTCCAGTAGGGTCGACCTATGCACCCAGTCACGCCGCGGGTGCACAGGCTGCGCTGCAAGCGCTCGCACCAGGGCTCATGGGCACTTCCATCGATCAACCCGTATTGGTCCAGCGGCACATGGATAGTTTACTCAATGGCCACAGCTACGCGAAAGCGGCGATCGATATAGCCGTGCATGACATGCTGGGTAAAAAGTGTGGCAAATCAATCGCAAATTTACTGGGAGGCGCCGTGAGAAATCGCATTCCCTCTTACTATGCCAGCGCCGTCGGCAGTCCCGATGACATTGCTATGATCGCCGAGGAAAAAGCACGGGAAGGCTATCCGCGGATGCAGGTCAAAATCAGTGGACGCCCCGTAGAAATAGATATCGAAGTCGTAACCAAAGTATGGGAACGGGTTGGTGAACGCATGCGTCTCGCGGTCGACGGCAACCGCGGCATGACGACTCGAGATGCCATACTGCTCAGCCAAAGCTGTCGTCATATTCCTTTCGTCCTGGAGCAACCTTGCGACGCTCTTGAGGACGTCATCGCAATTCGAAATCGGCTACACCACCCTGTTTATATCGATGAAAGTGCTACGGATCTGGCCACTGTCATTCGAGTCGCCGGACAAGGTCTTGTCGATGGCTTCGGCATGAAGGTGACGCGCATTGGAGGCCTGACCCAAATGGCCCGCTTTCGCGATATTTGTGAAGCACGGCACCTCCCCCATACCGTTGATGATGCCTGGGGAGGCGACATCATTGCAGCCGCTTGTGTACAGCTAGGCGCCACCGTCATACCCCGACTATTCGAAGGCACCTGGCTAGCACAGCCCTACATTGAGGGCCATTACGATACGGGATCGGGCGTCAGCATCCGTAACGGGCACATCGACCTACCTGAAGGACACGGGCTCGGTATCAATCCAGACCCTGACCTGTTCAGCGACGAAGTCTGCAATTTTAGCTGAGCTTTAAGCACACAGCAGAAACACGAGACACGTTTAACACCTACTCGCCCTCATTGGGCCGTGCAGGCTGCAAAGTAATTACCTCTGCTCACTAGAACGACCTGTTCACAGATAAGTGTCCTGTGAGTGCAAGGAAAGCTCAGCAAACGAAAACCATAAACCCCTAGGTGAGCTGAATATTCTCAAGAATACTGTGTTGTCGGCCTCGATAAACTAACCCCGGCTAAGCACGTTAGGTTACCTATTAAATACTGAGTCCCCCCAGTTTCGTTTCTAAGTATTCTTCAAGGCCTTCTTGAGCGCCTTCGCGCCCCAAGCCACTCTCTTTCATACCACCAAAGGGTGCAGCGGCACTGGTTGGATTAATATCGTTGATTCCAACGATGCCAAAATTAAGCCCTTCAAAGGTGCGCAATGCTCGAGATAAGTTCTGGGTATAAACGTAAGCTGCGAGCCCATAATCCGTATCGTTAGCCATCGCGACAACGTCGTCCTCATCATCAAATGGAATCACGGCCGCAACAGGCCCGAAAGTTTCCTCTCGATAAATCAGCATGTCAGGCGTGACACTACTAAGCAGGGTGGGTGAATAAAAGCAGCCCTTATCTAGACCGTCCTCAATGAGACGGCGACCCCCACTGTGTAGACGGGCACCTTGGGCTATCGCATCTTGAACTTGGCGGTCGATTTTCTCGATAGCGGCATTATTAATAAGGGGACCTATCGTAGTTGAGGGCTCCATGCCGTCACCTGGGCGAAGTTTTTCAATCCGGGTTTGCAGCGTATCGAGAAAGACATCTAGGATCTTCCTTTGCACAAAAATTCGATTTGGGCTTATACAAGCCTGCCCTGTATTTAAAAACTTGACCAAAGAAACACCTTTAGCCGCATGCACTGGGTCAGCATCATCAAAAACAATAAATGGCGCATGCCCTCCCAGTTCCATAGAGACGCGTTTGAGCTGAGGAGCTGCCGCTTGAGCCAGTGACTTACCCACCGGCGTGGAACCGGTAAAGGTCAACTTACGAATGGCCCTGTGAGTGCAAAATATCTCGCCCACCGGCTTCGGGTTGCTGACCGTTACTAGATTAGCGACACCGGCAGGTAAACCCGCGTCATGAAGAATTTCAAACACGGCAACGGCGCACAGAGGCGTGGCCTCAGCCGGTTTCAGCACTGCGGTGCACCCCGCCGCGAGTGCAGGGCCCAGCTTTCGAGTCAGCATAGAGATCGGGTAGTTCCAGGGGGTAATCGCAGCGACAACCCCCACAGGTTGCTTGTGAACCAAAAAACGCTGATCTGATCTAGCGGAAGGTATGGTCTCACCGTAAATACGTTTGGCCTCCTCGGCAAACCAAAGAAGAAAGTCGGCGGCATATTTCACTTCATTCATGGCAGCTTTGAGAGGTTTACCCTGCTCGGTAGTCATGAGCTCAGCTAACTCCCGCTGACGCTCCATCATTAAGGTATAACAACGGTACAAAATCGCTGATCTCTCGTAGGCAGTGGTCTGTGACCAAATAGGAAACGCTGCCTCGGCTGCGCTGATCGCTTGAAGGACCTGCTCTTCGCTGACATCGATCACCGAACCTATAGAGGTACCGGTTGCCGGGTTGTACACCTCAAAAGTGGGACCATCGGTAAGCCACTGTCCATTGATATACATACTCTACTCCTTACTCGTATCTCACTACGTTGCTTAGCTCTGCGTCTAGTGCCCTGTCTGCCTTTACAGAACGGTCCAAGACGGTGCCAAATTTATCCTGTGCCGCCGAGAGGCAGCTAAAGATTACCGACCCGACGCTTACCACCTTTGAAAAGCGACGCGACAAGCAACGCTCAGTCAGGTCGCGAAGACCACAAACAGGTATCAGATTGAGGTTGATGAACGCGTCACCGCTGTCTCAGTTGTATCTGGGTTCATGCATAAAAGCTTCGACTATTGCAGTAACAGAGTACGCAGATCGTTAACAACGGTATCGGCATGAAGGTAAGACGTACTGTAAATATTGCGAATGCGACGGTCACGATCTATCAGGTACACCCGCAAAATGTGGGACATGGTGCCTAAGTAGTTGCCGGCTTCATCGTAATCTCGAATAACCCACTGGTCGTAAGCATCGAGTGTCGGTCGTAGGGTCTCCTCTGACGTCGTTGTCAGAAATTTCCAGTCAAAACCCTCAGCCCTGAACTGATCACCATAGCGCCCCAGCACCGCGGGCGTGTCTTTCTCTGGATCAAAACTAAAGCTAACGAGACGGACTTGCCCAGCCAATTCAGGGTCTTGCAACACGGCTTTTTGTACACCGCTCATGACATAGGTTGCCAGAGGACAACCATTCACGTCGTTGCAGGTGGTAAAAATAAAACTCAATACCGTCGCTTTGTCACCGAGGTACTCATACAGACGACCCGGCTGACCCGAGGTGTCGAGTATCGGGCCATCCGCAGCATCACCCATGGCTGGCAACTGGTAGCTTCCCGCAGTGGGTGGGTCAAACTGAAGGTCTTCATACCCCGGTGCCAAAACCACCGGGGGGGCGTGTTCATGGGGTGTGGCAAACGTTGATATCGCACAGCATCCCAGCAGGCCTATTAACCACTGCCGCATAGTGTCAGCGGGCGGCCATATCGTCGTGGCCGGCTTTAGCGGGTGCGCTACCGTAAAGCGCATGAGCGCCAAAACGCATTTGGTGCGGTGACCCGAGACCCATCTCCACAAAGTCGAGGCTAAATTCAGGGGTCAAAGTAGCACCATCCCAGTTATACAGCTTGAAATACTGAACGTCGCTTTCATCACCAGACTCACTCTTATCCCAGTTAGCGAGCAGCGACGAAGTGAAGTACACACGTTCGCCATCCCAGCTTTGAGAGACCATGTTGATTTGCTCACCAATACGCTTTTCAAACACCTGCTCAGGTGCATGGGGATCGGAAATATCAAATAACCTCACCAAACCGTCATTCCAGGTGTTGACCCAGAGGTGGTTGTCATCGGCCGAGATAGAAATGTCCACGGGCAGCGGTATCTTGCTGGCATCGCCAATATCCGCCACTGGTTTAGAGTGCCACTCGCCTGCGTCATCCTCATAGATCAACCAGATTTTTGAGGTTAGCGCCGTGGTGGTGAAGCAGTAGTTAGAGCGTGAACCCCAAGCACATCGCAGCTCTAATGGAGCACCCGGAACATCAAGGATCTTCTTGGGTGTCCGGGCATGTAAATCCCAAATGACAACGGTATTACCGAAGCGCTTCATCGCCTCAGGGTCGCCCATCATTTTACCGAGATTCATCATGTAATTGTTCCAGCCTGTAAAGGAGGAAGTCACCAATACATTTCTGCGGGGCAGCGCTCGCGCATCGTAGCCATAGCCGTCGGCATAATTGCCCGACTTAACCGCACCTTGCAGATTGTCATCGGTAGGCATCCAAACACTGGTAATAAAATCGCCATCGTTGGTGTACTCGGCCATCCCTGTCCGTCCGCCGTGGTCGCGGTTGTTTGACAATCCAGTGATCAACATACGACCCGGCAATGCATAGTTGGTATGGGGTCCGACAATACCGCCTGTTTTTGCGACAAAATCATCGATTTCACGGTGCAACTTAGGCTGGGCTGGGTTGGTGTAAATATCAAAAATAAAGATCTTGCTGGTATCGAGACCCGAAGCCCAAAGATAACGACGGTCATCGGTTAGTCCCGAATGGTGCGCTTCGTTGCGCCCTCCCACCGACAAACTATGCACAACTTCACCATAGGTCTTCGAATCCGGGTTCACGTCCACCGTAACAAGTTTATCTTCGCCGTCACCGACACCTTCCATACCGAGGGTCCAGATATAGACGTAATCCTCTTGTCCAACAATTTTTGCCATGTAGGGCGACATACAGGTTTCGTCTGCCTGAGTTAGCGGCGAAACTGCCGTCACTAATAAGCCCAATACAGCGATAAATATTCGGATCATAGTTTGCACTCCAATGGTTTATCCTTATGGCATGAGACTAGCACTTTCTAATAGAAAATCGCAGCTTTTTAACACCCTCAGTCAGGCCCTCGTAGTTGCCGTGAAGGCCTCCGGGATGGCGGCATTTCTAGTGTCCGCTGTGAGTGGCGAAACGAGCCACCGCGTGGGTCTAGCCGACAACCGCGACGGCTATGATTCCGAGCACTACGTGACGCAATCAGAGGCAATTTTAGAGCGCGCCGGACGGCCACTAGCCTTGACCAGCAAAACCCACGCGACGCAGCTTGGCCTGCCCGAGTTAACCAAACCCCTGCGCGCGACTGAAGTTGATTTGGGCAGACAACTATTCTTTGACCGTAGGTTGTCAGCCAATGCCAATCTGTCCTGTGCCATGTGCCACGTTCCCGAACAAGGGTTTACCCAAAATGAGCTGGCCACCCCGGTAGGCGATGAAGGCCGTGGGGGGCGTCGCAATGCCCCAGCACTCTATAACCTAGCCTTTCAGCCAACACTTTTTTGGGACGGCCGAGAGCAGTCTCTAGAAGCGCAAGTGTGGTCACCGCTTCTGGCACGCAATGAAATGGCTAATCCCTCAAAGGCGGCTGTACTCACGCGATTACAGACCATTCCAGCCTACAGGACCGCTTTTACGAACAATTACGAAGAAGGTCTAACGGCCGAAACACTGGGTCTCGCCCTCGCGGCTTATCAACGAGCGCTACTTAGCGGCAACTCGCCCTTTGACCGCTGGTACTTTGCCGCAGCCAAAAGCTCCGACCCCTCCCCCGACTTCAGTTTAGAAGCCTCAAGGGGCTTTGCCGTCTTTCAAGAGCAGGGCTGTCATTCATGTCACACCCTGACAGAGGACTACGCCCTCTTCACCGACGGCAACTTTCATAACACGGGCACAGGCTTGCTGCGCGAAGAACGAGGGATCATGCCCAAAAAAGTGCAGGTGGCTCCGGGAATTTTCGTGACGCCCCGAGTCGACGTTGAAACCGAAACATTTATTGATAAAGGACGCCAAGAGGTCACAGGGCTTCGCCGAGACCGCTGGCGATACCGTACGCCCTCGCTAAGAAACGTTGCGCTAACGGCACCCTACATGCACGACGGTTCCATTCAGAGCCTGCAGGAAGTTGTGCAATTCTATGTTCAAGGCGGCGGGCAAGACCCCGATCAAGATCAACGTATTCGACCTCTTCAGATCACCTCAACGGACCAAGCTGCCTTGGTCGCGTTTTTACGTGCCCTCACCGGGAGCAATGTCGATGCTTTGGTGGCTGATGCGAGGAGCATCCAGATTGGCGATACAGCCAGCGCCGGTCATTGAGGCGCGTCTTTACTGATCACCCATAACTGACAGAACCCCCACGAGCCGCTTTTTTATCATTAAAGCGCCTCGAAAGAGCTCACCGAACCAAGCCACCGGGTCTCATGTGTAGCTCGAAGGCTTTCCGCCCAAACCTTGAAAAGGTCTCCAAATTGTCAAAGGTAGCCCCGTGGGCTCACCCAAGACCTATCAAGCCGTCAGCTGCTCGTTGGCCGCAGACTGGTAATCAGGCTGGCAGTTCAGCCGATCTACTCTGGGAGAGACACCAATGTACTTACGATAACAACGGCTAAAGTGGGTGGTTGAGACAAAACCACACATTGAGGTGATCTCTACGATAGAGCGTGAACTCTGTTTAACCAACCGCCTAGCCCGATCGAGACGCAGCTTTAGATAATAGCGAGAGGGGGTACAGTGAAGATATTTAAGAAACAGCCGCTCAAGTTGTCGACGGGATAAATGCACAAAATCGGCCAACTCCTGAAGAGAGATCGGCTCCTCCAGATTTGCCTCCATCAGCTGCAGAACTTCTTTCAACTTGGGCTGCATTTCGACCTTTCTTGACCACATCGGCACCAACTGCATTTCCACATCGGCACGATAGCGCTCACAAATCAGCATGTCTGCCACAGCATCGACCAACGCTTGAGGGTGCCGGGATGACAACATCGCCAGCATCATATGCATAGGAATGGTGCCCCCTGTGCAGGTCATGCGGTCTCTGTCGATCGTATACAGCTGGTTATTACAGCCGACTCGGGGGAATCGATCGGTAAGTATCGTCAGGCAGTCCCAGTGCGCACTGCATTGATAACCATCAAGCAAACCAGCGCTCGCCAGTACATAAGCCCCCGTACAAACCGATCCCACCACAACACCACGTTGTGCTTGCTTACGTAGCCACGCCAGCACAGGTCTCGATACATTTTGCTCAATCGCTAAACCGCCAACCACGATGACCAGGTCATAGTGGGTGGCGTCCGCCAAGGTTTTATCAAGGTTAACCGCAAAACCGTCGCTACACGACTGTGTAACGGGGCCCTCACCCAACAGTTCCCAGGCGTACAACTCGCGCCCCGCTAGCTGATTGGCAACTCGCAAAGGCTCAACCGCACTGGATAGGGAAATTAAGGTGAATTCATTAACCAACAAAAACCCGACACGGTAAGGGCCCTGGGACGCACCTCTAGCAGTTGTATCGTGCACAAAGCACCCCCACTTTCTTATTTTATGAAATCAGGTTTTAACCCTTAAGTTCTCTGGGTCCAGCATGGCACGATATCCTACCGCGGTGATTTTTGCGGAGAAGAAATTACCGAAATATTCCATAAAAACGGTATCACCCTCTTTTGCGCGCTCTGCAGGCAGGTACCCCATAGCGATATTTTGACCCAAGGAAGGACCGAAGGCCACACTGGTGGTGTAAGAACGCCGCCCGTGCCCGTCTACGATAACCTCCTTTGTCTCTTTATCTAATAAGGGCCACTGCCCAACAGGATAACGCACCACACCGTTGCTGTCGGTGGTGTCCTCCAGTGCAAAAGTGCAGAGGTAAGCAGCCTGCTCAGGTAATTCTCGCTGGGCCAAGTAGGCTTCTTTACCGTGGAAATCTGCCGCCTTGACTTTTGGCCGCGCCAAACCCGACTCGTACAGATTGTAGTCGGTTTCCAAATCGGCGTTTTGCAAACGCAAACTTTTCTCCAAGCGACGACTGTTAGCGTAAGTCTCAATGCCCACAGGTGTCACCTCGAGCTCCGCGAGAGCATCCCAAAGCTTCAATCCGTCAGCAAACGGGAAGTAAAGCTCCCAACCTTGCTCACCCACATAAGAAATACGGAATGCCCAAACTTTAACACCCAGGACATCAATTTCCCGCGTCATGGTGTAAGGGAAGGCCTCATTGGAAATGCTTTCGGGATCATCCATCAGCTTCTGTAGGGTGGCTCGTGCCTGAGGCCCCCACAAGCCTAGGGTTGCTAACTGCTCAGACTGATCGATGAACTCTACCTGGGTGAAACCCAGCTTGTTCCTGAATTTTTTCATCCAGACATAATCACGATGTCCGGTATCGCCACCGCAAATAACGCGATAGGCGTCCTCAGCCAGCCGAACAATGGTTAGGTCTGAACGTACGCCTCCGGTGTGATCTAAGAAATGGGTATAAACCCCTTTACCGATAGGCGTATTGGTACCCAGCTTTGCAACCGAGAGATATTCAAGCAAAGCCTCGGCATCGGCTCCAACGACATCGAAGATGGCAAAGTGCGACAGATTGATCATGCCAACCCCGTCACTAAGCGCCAAATGCTCGGCGTTAGATACCTCCCAAAAATGGCGGTTATCCCATTCGGCCTCTCGACTGGGAACCTGATCGCGGTACTTCGCCAACAACGTCGCCTCATTAGCAGCGTAGCCGTGGGCTCGCTCCCACCCCGCCACTTCCATAAAGTAACCGCCTAGCGCCACTTCTCGTTCATAAAAGGGGCTGGTTCGTAAACCTCGAGACGATAGGAACGGTTCTCTAGGGTGCACACCCGGCGTGTAGATTTTCTGGGCAATCTCGTAGCTGCGATTACGGACGTACTCGGGCGTCAGTTGGATGGGGTAATGACGCGCCGGATCGACGTTATGAGAGTCCATCTCGGTACGACCGTGAGTCATCAAATCGGCCATCAGTTTACCTGCGCCGGGGCCATCCTTTACCCAAACAGCCTCACACAGCCACAAGCCGTCTACGTCTGGCGCCTCACCAATGACGGAAGTGCCGTCAGTTGTCACCGACAACAGACCATTAAATGAGCGCCGCTCTTCCCAGCCCAGCTCACCCAGCACAGGCGTCAGCTCGACCGCTTGCTCAAAGGCTTCCATCACCTGATCAAGCGTGAGATCCCGCATCGACGGTGACAGCCTTGCGTCACCTGCTTCTAAAATGTCTTCAGGATCAATCAGTCGGGGGTTGTGGGGCTCATAGTAGCCCCACTCAAGCAAACCGCCTTCAGGTGTTGAAGGATCACCAGTATCACGAACGTAAGCCGAGTTTCCCTGATCGCGGAACAAAGGGTAAACGATGTCTTTACCGGTACCTTTTAGAGCGTCCCAAGGTCCAAAAAACAGGAGTGGGTGTTCAAGTGGCATTAGCGGCAGCTTCACTCCAGCGGTTTGGGATACCAGCGATCCCCATATCCCCGCACATAGCACGACGTTATCGGCCATGATGGTGCCTTTTTCAGTCTCGACGCCAACCGCACGACCGTTTTCGACAAGAATTTTGTTCGCGGCTGTATAAGCAAAAGTCTTCAACTTGCCGCTGGCAACGGCCTCATCCACTAAGTCGCCTGCGACTTTTTGAGATCGTGGCGTCACCAAGCCTGCGTCAGGGTCCCACATAGCACCCTGAATCATGTCTTCCTCAACTAGCGGGAACCTTTCCTTGGCTTCCGCCGCTGAGATCATACGGGCGTTGCTGCCAAACGCCTTACCCGAAGCGACTTTACGCTGAAGCTCCAGCATGCGCTCATCGTCGCCCTTGCGCGCCACCTCCATGCCACCAATCTCAATGTAATTGCCCCGAGCTCGGTAGAATTCCCGGCTGTAGGTGCTGGTAAACACATTGAGCTTGTCGTGGGAGGTCATGTAACAAAAGTCAGACGCGTGGGACGTTGATCCTATGTCGGTAGGAATCGCTGACTTCTCTAGCCCTACGATATCATCCCAACCCGCTTCTACAAGATGGTGTGCGACGGAGGCACCAACAATCCCTCCCTGTCCGATAATAACCACGCGAGCGTGTTCGGGTAACTTTGCCATTGGGCCCCCTGTAAAAAGATTTTAACTATGCGTCTATATCGCCACGGATTTGGCGCTTTTTAGCCACTTTGCGCTCAATTATTTACGACATTTATGCGTCTAAAAACGCCATTAGAAATGGTCGTCATCCCACCATCCTAACTGCTTCGAAACCCAATAAGGCCGCTGCTGTAAAAGCTGGTCAACCCTGCCGCTTTGTCCAAAACACCACGCACAATCGCAGATGTTATCAATCTTGCAAGGCCAGCGCAGCTAGCACATCGTCACTGAAAGAATCTGGTGCGTTCTCGGCGATTTTTTTGAGATCGGCGCGCATCGGTGGCGTCCAAAATTGCGCCATATGCTGGACAATTTGAGCGGGCACATTTTCTCTGCTCGGCATGTTGCCGGCTATCTGATTGGCCATCTTTATTAAATGTTGCTGGCTGTAGTCAAGCGTCACTTTACATTCCCACGGCTATGGCACTAGACGGACGGATTTCGACAGCCGTTACCTTGTACTCGGGACAGTTGGTCGCCCAATCTGAGTTATCGGTCGTGATCACGTTGGTGCCGCTGACCGGGTGGTGAAAGGTGGTGTACACAACACCCGCAGGAATGTCACTGCTAATGTGGGCCCTCATGCGGGTGCTGCCTGCACGGCTGGCCACTTCGATCCAGTCTCCATCTGACACACCCCTTAACTCAGCGTCTGCCTCGTGTATTTCCAGAATATCCTCCGCGTGCCAAACTGTGTTGTCGGTGCGCCGCGTTTGCGCCCCAACGTTGTACTGACTCAATATTCTGCCTGTTGTCAGCAACAACGGGAATTTTCGCGTTGAACGCTCGTCAGTGGGCACATAGGGCGTCGTGATAAATTGGCCTTCTCCTCGGACAAAGCGCTGAGCGTGCATAATCGGCGTGCCCTCCGGCGCCTGCTCGTTGCACGGCCACTGAATGCTCCCGAGCTCGTCTAGCAGATCGAATGAGACTCCGGCAAAGGTGGGAGTGAGCGCTGCAATTTCATCCATGATCTCAGAGGCACTGGCATAATCCATGGCGTAACCCATCGCCTCGCTGAGAGCGCAAGTCACCTGCCACTCCGCCATGCCTGAGGCGGGAGGTACGACTGGCCGTACACGATTGATTCGGCGCTCCGCATTGGTGAAGGTGCCGTCCTTTTCCAAAAAAGAGGTACCGGGTAGAAATACGTGAGCGAATTTAGAGGTTTCATTCAAAAATAAGTCTTGAACAATCACGCAGTCCATGGCGTTCAGCGCATCTGCAACATGCTGGGAGTTGGGATCTGATTGGGCAATGTCCTCGCCCTGAATGTAGATCCCGCGAAATTGTCCAGAGACAGCTGCATCGAGCATATTGGGAATACGCATACCCGGCTCTTCGCGCAAATCGACACCCCAAAGCGCAGTAAATTGCTCCCGAACCGTGTCATCAGAGACGTGTCGATAGCCACTAAATTCGTGGGGGAAGGAACCCATATCACAGGCACCCTGCACATTGTTTTGACCACGCAGCGGGTTCACGCCGACACCATCACGGCCAATATTACCGGTCGCCATGGCCAAATTCGCCATGGCCATGACCATGGTTGAGCCCTGTGAATGCTCGGTCACACCAAGTCCGTAGTAAATGGCACCATTGCCGGCTTTAGCGTAAGTCGCCGCCGCCGAACGGATGGCTTCTGCCGGCACACCGCTGACTTCAGCGAGACTTTCCGGGCTATTTTCGGAGAGCGTAATGAACCGCCGCCAGGCGTTGAACGAAGCCACATCACAACGTTCCTGAACAAAAGCCTCATCAATCCAGCCTTCAGTCGCAATAACATGGGCCAAAGCATTAACAACGGCTACGTTAGTCCCAGGCTGCAGCTGAAGATGCTCAGTTGCTTTGATGTGTGGTGATTGCACGAGATCGATAGAGCGGGGATCAATAACAATAAGCTTGGCACCCTCTCGCAGCCGTCGCTTCATGCGCGACCCAAAAACGGGATGGGCATCGGTGGGGTTAGCGCCAATGACCATAATGACATCGGCCTTCTGAACTGACGCAAAATCTTGAGTACCGGCACTGGTACCAAACGTCTGCTTCAAACCATAACCCGTTGGTGAATGGCAGACCCTGGCACAGGTGTCCACATTATTGGTACGCAGCGATGCCCGAACCATTTTTTGCACCACATAAACTTCTTCATTGGTACAGCGCGAGGATGTAATACCACCCAATGCATCAATACCATGCTGCTGCTGAATGGCTTTAAAGCGATCAGCGGCAAAGGCAATCGCCTCGGGCCAGTCAACTTCCCGCCATTCACTGTCGGTAGTTTCTCGAACCAAAGGACGGGTAATGCGATCAGAGTGCGTGGCATAACCCCAAGCAAAACGGCCCTTCACACAGGAGTGCCCAGAGTTGGCTCCACCGTGCTTATCGGGAACCATGCGCACCAGCTCATCACCGCGCAGCTCGGCCACAAAGGAACAGCCGACGCCACAATAAGCGCAGGTTGTTTTAACTTTACGAGTAGGAACACCCAAGTTGATCACTTGCTTCTCTTGCAGCGTTGCTGTCGGGCAGGCCTGTACGCAGGCGCCACAAGAGACGCATTCGCTGTCGAGAAACGCATTTTCCTCACTGGGAGAAACCTTGGATTCAAAGCCCCGGGCAGCGATAGTTAAGGCGAAAGTACCCTGAACTTCAGAGCAAGCACGAACACAGCGACTACAAACAATGCATTTGCTTGCGTCAAAACTGAAATAGGGGTTGGAATTATCGGTACTGGCGGCCAAGTGGTTAGAGCCTTCCTCATAACGCACTGAACGCAACCCCACCACGCCCGCCATGTCCTGGAGTTCGCAGTCACCGTTGGCTGAACAGGTTAAACAGTCCAACGGATGGTCTGAAATATACAATTCCATGACGCCTTTTCGCAGCTTGTCCAAGCGGGTTGTTTGAGTTTTTACGGACATGCCGTCTTCGCAGGGTGTGGTGCATGAAGCAGGCGTTCCTTTGCGTCCCTCAACCTCCACTAGACAAAGGCGGCAAGAACCAAAGGCATCGAGACTGTCGGTTGCACACAGCTTGGGGATTTGCGTGCCTGCAAGGCTCGCCGCCCGCATAATCGATGTGCCCGCAGGAACGTCGACGGCATTGCCATCAATATGGACGGTGACCGTGCTCTCTGAGAGTGTTGCAGGCGTACCCAGATCCAGATCTTCAATGGCGATCTCTATCGGTTTATTCATGGACTGCTCCTTGAGTGGCAGCATCGACTCGAGCCGCCACACGCTTAAAGTCTTCCGGAAACTGGTCTAATGCACTCAACACAGGTTGTGGCGTCAAGCCTCCCATGGCGCACAGAGAGCCCTGAGTCATCACATCGCAAAGATCGCGTAGCAGTTGTTCCGTATTCTCTGGGGCATCGGAGGCCAATAAATTGTCTATGACCTCAACGCCGCGAACGGCACCAATGCGACAGGGCGTACACTTCCCGCATGACTCCTCGACACAAAATTCCATCGCGAAACGCGCCTGCTCGGCCATATCTACCGAGTCATCAAAGACAACAAGACCACCGTGGCCCAGCATGGCGCCCTGCGCGGCAAGGGTTTCATACGCCATGGGCACCTGCAACTTATCAGCCGGTAAATAAGCACCCAACGGTCCACCCACCTGCACTGCTTTCAAAGGCCTCCCGGATTTGGTGCCCTGCCCCAAATCAAAGATGAGTTCATGGGCCGAAATGCCAAAAGCCACTTCGACAATGCCTCCTCGAGCAATATTTCCAGCCAGCTGAAAAACCTGTGTGCCACGAGAGCGCTCTTGTCCCAGTGCCGCATAGGCTTCTGCACCCCGGGCAAGAATCGAAGGTACACTGGCGATCGTCAGTACATTATTGATCACCGTTGGCGTACCAAAAAGGCCTTCGATAGCAGGCAGCGGAGGCTTGGCCCGCACAGTCCCTCGACGTCCCTCAAGGCTTTCAAGCATGGCCGTTTCTTCACCGCAAACGTAAGAGCCTGCGCCGACGCGTACGCTAACATCGAAGTCGCAAGCAGAGCCTAAGATGCCCCGCCCTAGCCAACCCCGATCCCTCGCCTTTGCAATAGCTTCGTTCATAACCGCAATGGCCGCCGGATACTCGGACCTCAAATAAATCATGCCCCGATCAGCCCCTACAGCGTGGGCAGCAATCGCCATACCTTCCAGAAGGCAAAAAGGATCGCCCTCCATCAACATGCGATCTGCAAAAGTACCGCTGTCACCCTCGTCAGCGTTAACGCAAATGTACTTATGACAGGGGGCGTCTATCGGATCGCCTTTATGAGGCACGGGGACTTGCTGAGCCACGGTCTGCCATTTAATACCCGTTGGAAATCCAGCACCACCCCGTCCTCTAAGACCCGACTCAGTCACGGCCTGAACCACCGTTGCAGGACTCAGCTCTAGGGCTCGCTGCAAACCCACCATACCGCCGTGGGCTAGGTAGTCATCGGCATCAACGGGGTCAATAATACCCACCCGTTCATAAATCCAGCGGTTTTGACAGGCTAGATAATCTAGCTCTTCGACGACGCCAAGAAAGTTTTCCGCGGTGTCCGAGAGGCCATCGGCCTCTAGGTCGCAAACCTGAACATTGCCCCAGCCTACCCGCTTGCCATCTCGTGAATCAGCACATTCGACCAGGGGTTCGAGCCACAATAAACCACGACTGCCGGTGCGCACCACATGTTCACCCCGGGCTTCCAGTGCCGTCGCAACGGCATCGGCGCCTACGGAGAGAGCCGCTGCGTCTCGGGGCACAAACCAAACGGTCATCGCGTTGCCTCCGTCACATTTTGAGCAGCCTCAACAGCAGACTTTAGTGTTGCGACGTTAGCGCGCCCAATGAGCTGATCATTAACCAATGCTGCTGGTCCCAAGGCACAGTTGCCCAAGCAAAACACCGGTTCGTCGGTACCGGTTGCGGCGGCCAACTTGGGGTCTGCTGCGCAGGCTTCACTCCAAGCAGCAGCCAGTCCTCTACCACCCACAGCTTGGCAAGCTTCTGCTGCGCACAAGCGAACGGAAATTGCGGGCGGTGGCGATTTCTTGAGATCACTGTAGTAAGAAAAGACGCCATGAACATCTGCCCGAGTTACATTACAAACCTCTGCGACAACAGCAACGGCACCTTCAGGCACATAACCATAGTGTCCCTGTACCGCTTGCAAGCATAACAATACAGGCCCCGGTTCTCGATCAGCGATGGGGGTCAGTAAATCCTTCAACGCTGCAATCTGCTCGCTCGTTTTTATCGGTGAATCCGTCACAGTTTTACCCGTCCCTTGCCTGAATACACATTTAACCGGTCATCGCGTGTAAAGCCAATCAACACCAAACCATGGGCCCTAGCAAGATCCACCGCCAAGGTCGTGGGACCCGAGACCGCGACAATCGCCGCAACGCTGGCACTCAAAGCCTTAGTGACAATTTCATACGATACACGACCGCTTACCACGAGTATGTGATCGGTAAGGGGGAAGTTTCCCTCCAGAAACGCATTGCCAAGGACTTTGTCGACGGCATTATGTCGTCCGACGTCTTCCCGGACGACTAGCAGCTGATTATCGGGACCGGCCAAAGCCGCGGCGTGAAGGGAACCCGTAAGATCAAACATCTTTTGCTCGGATCGCATGCTATTAATCAGCGCATGGGCGACTTGCGGCGTGATTACCCAGTCTGCAGTGTGCAGCGCCACTTTGGGTTGCGGCGTGGTAGCCAGTACATCACTGCTACAGACCCCGCAGGAGCTTGAGGTCAAATAAGCTCTTGGCCTGGGCGGGACAACGCCGACGCCCAGTTCAGCAAGCACCGTGTCTACGGCCGATTCTCCGTCAACGCCCCAATGACGTAGCTCAGAAGCACCCACCCGTTCGACACTAATAATATCTGCCGGCGCCATGATTTCAGCTTCACTCAACAGCCATCCCACCGCCAGTTCTTCGTCGTGTCCCGGCGTACGCATGGTTGTCAGCAAAGTTTTTTGGTCAACTGAAATTGCCAGCGGCGCCTCAACAACAACGCGATCAAACTGGTCAATCGAACGCGTAGTCGTTGCCGTCACGTCATTGACGCGAAGCATGGGCCTTGAATCGGTTGAGTGAGCTGGCATCTAGAAGAGCCCGGTTACTTGTCCGTTTACAACGTCAATATTTTCACTGGCAGGCACTTTAGGCAGGCCAGGCATGGTCATAACATCACCACAGACCACCACCACAAAACCGGCGCCCACTGACAGTCTGATTTCTCGGATATCCATCACGTGACCTGAAGGGGCTCCTTTTAGCTGAGGGTCTGTAGAAAACGAGTAAGGCGTTTTCGCGATACAAACCGGCATTCCCCCATAGCCCTCTGCTTCGAGTTCTTTGAGTCGATTGCGAACTTTTCCGCTAATCGTCACTTCGCTAGCCCCATAGACCTTGGTCGCGACCGCTTCAATTTTTTCTATCAGTGTCGCAGAGTCTGGGTAAACAAACGTGTCATGACCAGCGTTGGCAGCCTTATCATCGGCATCACAAACTTCGGCGACCATACGCGCGAGATCTGCTGCGCCTGCACCACCGTTTGCCCAGTGACTAGCGATGGCAACCCGCACACCCATAGCTTCTACACGCTCTACTAACAGGGCCAGTTCAGCCTCAGAATCACTGACGAACTGGTTAATCGAAACGATCGGTGTGACTCCGTAGTTATCACGAATATTTTTAACATGACGCTCAAGGTTGACCATTCCCGCCGCAAGGGCTTCGAGGTTTTCGTCGTTGAGGTTTTCTTTAGCAACACCACCGTGAAATTTCAAAGCCCTGATGGTTGCCACTAACACGGCCACGGATGGCCTCAAATTTGCGGAGCGGCACTTAATATCGATGAATTTCTCAGCCCCCAAATCGGCGCCAAAGCCGGCTTCGGTGACAACATATTCCGCCAAACGCAGAGCCCCCGTAGTCGCAATAACGCTGTTGCAGCCGTGGGCAATATTGGCGAAAGGTCCACCGTGAACAAACGCGGGAGTTCCTTCCAAGGTTTGCACCAGATTTGGCGCTAGCGCATCTTTGAGTACCGCTGTCAGCGCTCCTTCGGCCTTTAGATCAGAGGCACGAACAGGGGTTTTCTCCCGCGTGTAACCCACTACAATGCGCCCAATACGCGCCTTGAGATCGGCGAGGTCGGTTGCGAGGCAAAAGATAGCCATAATTTCTGAGGCCACGACGATATCGAAACCATCTTGTCTTGGGTAACCATTACCAACCCCACCCATAGCCACCGTGATGTCTCTCAGCGCTCTATCATTCATGTCCAACACCCGTTTCCAGGTAACGCGACGGACATCGATACCGAGGGCATTTCCGTGGTGAATATGATTATCGAGTAACGCTGACAGCAAGTTGTTGGCGACCCCAATGGCATGCAAATCGCCGTTAAAGTGGAGATTGATATCCTCCATAGGAATCACTTGGGCGTAGCCACCGCCAGCAGCACCGCCCTTCATACCAAACACCGGGCCGAGTGACGGCTCCCGAAGGCAAATCATGGCGTCCTTACCAATGTGCCGCAGCGCATCGCCCAGACCCACGGTAGTCGTTGTCTTACCTTCACCCGATGGGGTTGGACTGATCGCAGTGACCAAAACCATCCGCGCCGAAGGCCTGATAGGCTGCTCCAATAACCAATTTAGATTGATTTTACCCTTGGTGCGACCGTAGGGCTCCAATGCCTCTTCAGGTATTGACAGGCCTTTCGCAATGTCAGCGATGGGCTGCGGGGTTGCCGCCTGGGCAATATCGATATCACTAGGCATGTTTCACGATTCCTTCAAAATGGTCGTTGGTAAATTACTCGGAACATCCGAGCTTATTCTTGAACTGAGAGGGGCGCTGAGGCCAAGACCCCCGGATGTTTGCCACTAACGTCTTGGCCTAAACCTTATTCTTTGCACTCTTACCTGCCTTTCGCTTCATCTGGATACTCAAATGCAAACCCGTCATAAAAGCGGCTTTAATGCTCGATCCCGCTTTCTCTGGTGGTCACCGGTAAATCTAGATTTCCCAACGCCTGAGTACCTTCACTCAACGTCGCGGTGCTACCCCCACAGAGATAAAGGAGACCTGTACTGAAGCCGGCTATACCTCTCGAACCCGTGCATTATTGGAGACATTATTCGCCATAGCAATCACAGTTATTGCATTTCGTTATAAGATTATGCCGGCGCCATGACCTACCCCGGCACACTCCCAACACCAGCGCTGCAGCCATAAATGGCTAATTTTCAGTTTAATATCGAAAAAAATAGACTTTCCGTCATTCGCACAGGCCCCTCTTCGCCCTGAGCTGTTTTTCTATGACCGCTGAACTGTGCATAATCCCGCTACATTAAGGTCGTTTTTTTGACTCAAAATGTCGCTCACAAGCGTTTAAATAGCAAAGTTTATGGCGCTTTTTGTAAAGCTGTGGCGATCTGCTCGAGCAGGTCAGCCCCCAGGGTAAGTTTGGGCCTTTTCAACCGATAATCCAATCCGTTATTAGACTAAAACGCACTGGCTGAACATTGGGTAAAACTGCGGGCGCAGACAGCGCCTAACTGAGCTAAAATTAGCATTAACGGCAGGAACACAAGCCAAATACCGAATTGGGAGCAGCAACAGTGGCGAGCACATGGGATCTTTTGATCAAGGGCGCAACATTCTTCGACGGCAGCGGTGATCTTCCCGCAGTACAGGACCTAGCGGTTCGGGGAGGCAAAGTCGTGGCCAGAGGCGAAAACCTTCCCGCCGGGCATGCAGAAAACGTCGTTGAGGCCGCAGGCCAATGGCTTATGCCAGGGTTGCTAGACATCCATACACACCTTGATCTTGAGGTCGACGTAGAGCCCGCATTACCCGAGGTTGTTCGGCACGGTACAACGACCGTGGTCGTAGGTAATTGCAGCCTGGGGACCAGCTTTGGCAGCCAAAAGACCGGGGATCAAGAGCCTATCGTTGACTGCTTTACTCGCGTTGAAAATATACCGAAAGCCGTCTTGCGCAAAGTGTCTGAAAAAATTACTTGGGACAACACCGGCGATTATATGGATCATTTTGCCGACCTGCCTCTGGGCCCCAATGTTGCAACCTTCGTTCCCCATTCAATGCTGCGCATCGAGGCCATGGGTTTAGATGCAAGCGTCACTCGAAAACCGACTGAGAGTGAAATGGTGAAGATGGAAACGCTACTAGAAACCGCCATGCAACAGGGTTACATGGGACTGAGTACCGACGGCCTCCCTTTTCATTACCTATCAAACGACCCCAATACCGCTAAACGAATACCCACCCAGTTCGCCAGCTTCAGAGAACTTCGCCGCCTGCTAAAAGTGGTGCGTAAATATGATCGCGTCTGGCAAACGACGCCCATACTTGAAAACCGCCTGACGGCGCTGTTTTATTTTTCCCTGACCAGCGGGCGACTGTTTGGCAAACCCCTGAAAACGTCAGCGCTCTCGGCTATGGAAATGACCGCAGCACCAAAATCAGGGCGACTCTTCCTGAAAGTCGCGCGCCTTCTCAATACTTGGTTATTTAAGGGTAAGCTTCATTTTCAAGCGTTGGGGACAAATTTTAGAGTCTGGTCAGATGGCATTGTGAGTCCGCTATTTGAAGAGATGACAGCGACGTCTCAACTCATTGCTAGAGAATACGATGATGTTGAGGGACGACAAAAGCTGATGCACGACCCCGACTGGGTGGCGTTGTTTCGCAAGGAATGGATGCACGGTCGCACAGGTGGCGATTTTGCCAGCTGGAAAACTCGGCATGGCTTTCCTGACAGTCTGGTTGTTCGCGATGCCCAGCAGCTGATATTTGATGGCGCGCCCATTAGTCACTGGGACGGCGAATCCATGGCGCAAGTCATGGAGCGCGTACAGCGCTTCAAAGCCGGAGACGACACTGCGGCGCGCTCGCGAGCCGAACAAACCGCTTTTGACGAGTTCCCTGCAATTTTGCGTGACGATGCTGACTTTATGCTCCACATGATGCGTCGCTACGACAAAACCTTCCGATTTTATGCCGACATTGCCAATGCGGGGAACAAAGCCACACTCGACTATTTACTAGATGATCAGGCATTGCCGGGGTTTAATGATTCTGGGGCTCACATCACAAACATGGCATTCTTCGACAGTAACCTGATGTCGCTTAAATTGGCCAAAGAGCGTGACGAAGCAACCGTAGCACGGATGGTTCATCGCCTCACCAAGGAACCAGCCACTGTGTTTGGTCTAGATGCTGGCTCTCTCGCCATTGGTGCCCGTGCCGATATGGTTTTGATTAATCCAAGCGCGCTCGATGACTGGGAACCCGATCAAACACGCGTGCTGGAATACCGTGACATCTTCGACCATCAGCAAATGGTCAATCGTCCCAAAGGCATTGTCGCTTCAGTATTTATTAAAGGGGTCTTGGCCTGGGCAAATGGCGAAGCGCAAGAGGCCTTGGGGCGAGACACTTTAGGTGAGGCACTGCGAGCCGCCTAACAAGGCTGACATTGCAAGCAGCATGAAGCCCGAGGCTGCAAGCGTGAAAGTGAGTGCGCAGCCAGGGCTAAAGTCCACTCAGGTACGCAGTTCTTCGCGCCCCTTGAAGGCATCGAGAGCCTCTGGATTCGCCAGAGCATCAGTGTTCTTCACCGGTCGGCCATGAACCGCATTACGCACCGCAAGCTCTACGATTTTCCCGCTCAAAGTTCTCGGAATGTCTGGGACCTCAAGAATTTTTGCGGGAACATGCCTAGGCGTTGTGTTTTCTCGAATGACGTTAGCAATACGAGTGCGAAGCTCGTCATTGAGTATGGCACCGTCAGTCAGCACCACAAATAAAATTACGCGGACATCGTCGGCCCACTCCTGACCTACAACAATACTCTCCTGCACATCCCTCAGTCGCTCTACCTGTCGATAAATTTCGGCCGTGCCAATTCTCACTCCCCCGGGATTTAAAACAGCATCAGAGCGACCGTGAATGATATATCCCCCTGAAGGGGTTAATTCGCCGTAATCGCCATGAGCCCAAATATTAGGCCATGTATTAAAGTAGGCCTGACGATACAGATCACCATCAGGGTCATTCCAAAAGCCAATGGGCATACTGGGAAAGGGTTTGGTGCAAACTAACTCCCCTTTTTCACCCAAAAGCGGCTCGCCATCATCGCTCCAAATCTGCACGGCCATACCAAGACCTGGTGCTTGAATCTCGCCAACGTGCACAGGAAGAATGGGGCTACCACCTACAAAACACGATAAAATATCGGTGCCGCCGCTGATTGATGACAGGCAAATATCGGCTTTAAACCCTTGATAAACATAACGGAAGCTCTCGTGAGAGAGTGGCGAACCCGTCGATAAAATCGTCTTAAGACTCGACAGATCGACCTCATCATGTGGCACGATATTGGCCTTCTCGAGAGCCGCAAGATACTTAGCCCCCACGCCAAAAACAGAAATCCCCTCTGCCTCTATCGACTTCAGTAAGGCAAGACCCTCTTCAGCAAAGGGGGATCCGTCGTACAACACCAAGGTCGCACCACTGGCGAGCCCTGACACCAACCAGTTCCACATCATCCACCCACAGGTCGTGAAGTAAAACAAAACGTCATCTCGACTTAGGTCGACGTGCAGCTGATGCTCTTTTACATGCTGCAGCAACGTGCCACCGGCGCCATGCACAATACACTTGGGCATACCGGTGGTACCTGAGGAATACATAATGAATAAAGGGTGATCAAAAGGTAGCTGCGCAAACTGCACCTCAGTTGCCGTAGTGTCGAGAAAGTCTTGCCATAGCACAGCGTTGGCAATCTCAGCACAGCTGATTTGCTCTGAGATCACTGGGACTACAACCACCTTTTCCAAGGAGTCGATGGCATCGCTAATTGCAGCAAGCCGCCCTGTCGAATCGCAGAGTTTACCGTTGTAAAAATAACCATCAGCACCGATCAGAATCTTGGGCTGAATTTGCCCGAAACGATCGAGCACGCCGTTAATACCAAAATCCGGCGAGCACGATGACCAGATTGCCCCAAGGCTCGTCGTCGCCAGCATGGCTTCGACCGTTTCAATAATATTAGGCATGAAACCTGCAACCCGATCCCCGGGGCCAATACCCAGCCTTCGCAGACTCGCCGAGAGTGCGGCGACATTGGTATAGAGCTGTTTAAAAGTCACGACCCGACGCTGCCCATTTTCTAAGCGAGAAATCAGTGCGGGGCGATCGTCACGATACCGCAGTAAGTTTTCTGCAAAATTTAGGCTTGCCTCTGGAAACCAACGCACACCTGCGTTTGATTGACAGGGAAAGGTATCGGCGTTTTCCGCAATGACGGTCCCCTTCTGCTCGGCAACAATATCGGTATAGTCCCAGAGCGCCGACCAGAAGTTTTCCCTTTGTGCTACTGAAAATTGATGCAGCGCGTCGTAGTCTTCAAAACTACCCTGGCCCTGGGTCTCGAGGTAGCCCATAAAGTCTTGCAGCCGACTCTGGGTCAGTCGATCCGCTGAAGGCGTCCATAAAAGGTCTGCCCGATCGGCTAGTCCCGTTTCTTTTTGTCCCGCCATACTGTTATTTACCCTTGTGCCACACGCTTCGTATAAGGTTTGAATCGAGCACCGTTTTCACAACCTCAAGGCAAGCAATGGGCAAATAACCCGCCTTCCACACAGCCGGAGGCAACATACGCCCGCAGTCGACGTGCAAACACTTAAACAACTAACCCCTAGAGCTTCGCTTGTAACCTTAGGGGAGCACATTGCTTGACCGGATGGCCTACACCAGCGCGCCCTAAAGAAATTCGCCTCAGGCCCCTTGGCTACGTTCAGCCGAAATAAAATCAATCCAGCCGGTAAAAATCATTTTCTCATGGGTGCCAGACACCACCCCCCGGTGCATGTGGGTCATATCACTGGGCCAAAGAATGAGGTCACCTTTGAGGCATTCTGTGGTGACACCTTGATGAGGAAACTCGGTGCCACCGCCTGGAGTATCGGTGAGATACAGCATCCATACCAAAGCCCTATGACAATATTCAAGCCGGTCACGCTCACAATGAATCGCCGGGTAGCCGCCTCCAACCGGGTATTCCTGAATATTGGACCATTCTGAAAATCCGAGAGGCCCTAGGCCATTTGCACCGGTGTCGTAATAATATTTATCGACATAGGTTTTCACGAATCCGGTGAGCAACTCAAAAAAGGGGTTAACCTGGCCGTAGAGGCGAATAGGCACACTCAGATCAAGCGAGTCCTTCATCGACTTATCGACGCGAGGAATTTCACCGAGTCGCCCGGGCTGAGCAAGATGTTTATTATCTTGAAAGAAGTCGGTAATACGGTCACAGACAGCGTGGTCGACTTGATAGGTTTCAATGAAGCTGTGTGGGGGCATGACAGTTTCAGCCTTTTTGGGAAACTGAATCATATCGGTTTGCCGCCCTGTTCGGCCAGCCGACTTTAGCAAGGTAGTACTGGAAGCAACCTTCTAGCGAAGCAAGTCAGTCAGAGGGTTGGAACTAAAATTACTGAGGTTTGGCAGTGCTTGTGCCAAGCTGTTGTCATCGAGCCCGAGCCACCGCCCTAATGAAGCCGCGTACTGATCCACGGCAATCGTCGGAATGAGCCTGCCACGCCCGGCATCCTGACTGTGCTCAAAGCTGGGAGGGGGTATGTCACCATAAAGGGATCCGCCATTAACCGCGCCGCCAACAACAAACTGGTGGCCTCCCCAGCCATGATCGGTGCCATCACCGTTGTCCGCCAGTGTGCGGCCAAAGTCCGAGGCGGTTGCCAACGTCACGCGGTCAAAGGTACCCATATTTTTCATTGATTCGCTAAAGGCACTCACGCCCGCATCGAGCCGGCGGTGCAAGTTGGGTAAACTTGTGGGCTGAGCGCTGTGGGTATCGTAACCATAAGCCCCCACTAAAAAGATCTGGCGATTGACGCCAAATTCCTGTCTGCTTGCAATAATTTTTGCAACGCGCTCAAGTTGGGTGCCAACCGGATCTGACTGAAATGCCACCCCCAAATCGGGTGCCTCGCTAAGAATCGCCGAGTACTCTAAATTTGCATCAAAAGCACTTACGGTAGAGCCCGCGAGATCTCGCGTCAGGATATGAGCCGCTGATTCACCTTGAGCCCTTAACATTTGATACACCGCAGACAAATTACCGTCCGTTTGAGCTTTAACTACGTCAAGGAGATCGAGGTTTAACCCACCCGCCGAGGCCGTGTAAGGCGCCGTCTCATAGCCAGTGACAAACAGGCGGTCTCGCGCCGTTGTCAGCGCAGAAAAATGTGAAGCCGTACTGATTCCCTGAGCAATAAGGAGATCTGAAAACAGCCCGCCCCAACCTACAGACGCGCCCTCTGGTGCACTCGACTGCCACAATGACTGCTGATCGTTATGTGAAAATAAGCGCGGTGGCAGGGTGACCCCTCGCGCAGAAAAACTGTCCCGATTGGTTGGCTCCACAAGCGGTCCCACATTGCCCACCAACGCCGCTGTTCCTTCGTCAAACAATGACTTCATACCAGACAACTCAGGTGGCAAGGCAAACCCCGCACTCGCCCCAGATGAGGCCAGCTGCAATAGGCTGCTGCGGGCGCGATCGTCGCCATAAGCGCTCATTAGATCACTGCGAATGTCGGCGTACTCGTTGTATTCACCAACGCCATAGGGGATTACCACATCGTGACAATCCACCCCTCCAAATTGGAAGAGTAAAACTAAAGCTCGATAGTCGTCATCTTCCTGTGCGCTTAAGGGCTGGGTGAAAGACGCCATGGCCAGGGAACCCAGACAGCCCAAACCGCTGGAGAGAAAATGGCGTCTATTAAGAATGTGCGTCATTGTGTTGCCCTCAGTATGCGACCAGATAGTCGGCTGACGTCATGACTAACGCCACGGCTAGTCCCACTCGAGTCGCGCGCCAGTCGTCTTCACCAGCTTCGACCGGCACACCTGCCACCACATCAATAAAGCTGTCGACAGCTTCCTGAGACATAGCATTACTCGCTAGCAGCAGATTCAAGTGGCTAAAAAGCTCTGGCAAATCATCGGCCAAAGTTTTCTCGTAGCTGTAATCGGGAAGGAAACTGGTACGCGCTAGTTCTGGATCAAAATTGACCCCTGTTAGGCCGCCTATTTCGCGATAGGTCGACAGGTCTGCGTGTTGCGTGTTGGCCATCGCGAAAAACGTGATGAAATTCATGTAGGCGGGAATAGTTTCTGCGGTAACAATTTGTAATTCAGGCACCGTCATCTCTGCAGCGCCGCTATTCGTTCCGGGGGGTACGTAACCCGGACGATAGAAATTGAATACCGATGGCGCACGGAATGGGTGTTGCGCCAGACCCTGGCCATAACTCGATACAGAGGACAGATCGTACAGCTCGAGCGTATATTCAGGGGTTATGGTACCCGCATTAAAAGCTCGGGCCCATTGAGTAAAACGCAATACAGGCTCACGCAGCTTGCCGAAAGTGTTTGGGGCTTCTGGCTCCAGATTCTCACGATCGAGCAAAATGGCCGCAATCGTTGCCTTTAAATCACCGCGCAGCCCACCACCAACAACAATACCATTAGGTAGCGTGTATCTACCGTCATTAAAAACTTTAGTGACTCTAGCAACATAAGCCGCGGATGGGTTAGAGGTAGTAAAACGCTGGATAAGCTGACGTGACAGAAACGGTCCCACACTGGGCACAGCCATCAGATGATCGAGTGCCAGAGTGATGCTGTCCTCAGCGCTGGTATTTTCTGGAATGGTCAATCCCAAAAACGTTTTGGCACTCTGAGAATGTTTAGCCGGGTAGGCAACCATGGGTTCCCGCCAACTTCTAAGAACTTCCGGTGCCTCGGGATTATTTTTCGACTGAGCACGAGTCACGTTGCGATCTAGCCCGGTAAATACTTTTGCCAGACCGGTAATGTCATCGTTATCGTACAGCTCTCCCGAACTATCATTGCCGTTTACATTGGCGACCAGCGTGCCGTCGTCATTGAGCTCGACCAAACCCATGGTAAACAGCTGAAGGATCTCTCGAGCATAATTTTCATCAGGTTGTCGCCCTGTCTCAGGATCTTCCTTTTGATTCCCCATATAGGTTAAGTAATAGCCCATCCCGGGAGAGTAAGTGATCGCCTCCAGTAGATTTCGGTAATTACCGAAACCAAACCCTGTCAGCAAAGATTGGTGATACGCCAGCGCTTCCGGATAGTCGGTGAGCGCATCATCTCCAGCATTGGAAATGACTAAGATTTGCGACAGCGCATAAACCATTCGCTGACGCAACTGATCTTTCCCTGCGATACTGTGATGCCAGAATGCAAACGTCGTTGCCTGTCGATTCCAAGGGTTGAGAATTAGGAACGGTAGCTGAGCCTGGTAACTATCGAGAGTCGCAAGATAATCACTAGGGCTCTCACGAAACTGTTCTAAGAGCCAATCAGAAACACTCGTGCCGACCAAGCTGGACACGTCACTGCGGGTGGCTCCAAAGGTCGCTTGAGCGAGAAATCTGGATGTACTGACCTCACTTGAGAAGGGTAAGGCATCGACTTCAGGGTCACTCAAGTTATCGTCGATGGTCCGATCGCGAATACCCTGCACCGACTGCAACAGGCTCGTGAAAAGACTGTCAGCGGATTGCGCTGAGGCACTATTGGGTAGGCCTAACGCCAATATGAGCACTGAGAGAAGTACGGCGCTGGCTAAATTAGCGCCGCGTTCGTGAGTATGAACCGCCCCTCTAATGAGCACCTGAACCTCCCTGGTGTTTGTTCGTCCTGTAAGCTCATACGTTGGACATTAAAAATTCCGTCGTATTTTTTTAAAAAAGCATCAATAAAAACGTCTGGGAGAGAGAGCGTACCCGCCACACAGTGAGGCCTTAGTGAAACCCGATGCTTAATCGGTCCTGGCAGGAACCTCGAAAATTTGCACTTACCCATTGACCCCACCCACCTAGAGCCCTTCTGATTTTTAAAGACAGCGCGTGGTGGAAAAACTAACGGCGCTGGCCATTCCAAGCAAAGCTGCACCACCAATATGTACACGAGACATTTGACTCTATGCGCACTGCTTCTTCGCTTTCACCGCTTCAAGCGCTAACCCACATGACGCAAGCGCACTGGAATCGACATCTAGCTTCCCGCACTCCCAGATTGTCTGCGCAGGCGTGGCAGCAGCATAGGGATTCGTCCCATGGTTTCGGCATAGGCTGGACGACGCGCCAGGGAGCGTTTTTCCATCATAGGAATGCTGGCATAGCGGAACATTAGAATCATAGCCAGCGCCCCCAGTCCCACCCACCATGCACCCTGAGGATAGGCCGCCAACCCAAATAGCGCTAAGCCTACCCACATACCGATTTCACCCAGATAATTGGGGTGTCGACAATGTGACCAGAGGCCTGTCTCTAAGGTATCACCGGGCTTTGCCTGTGCTGCGAATGCGTGCAGCTGAACATCTGCAGTCATCTGCAGGGTAATGGCAGAAAACATAATAAGAGCAGCAAAACCGTCTATTACATTGAGAGGCTGGTCACCCATGACCGTGACCGCATAAACCGGCAGCATGCCCAGAAACACCTGTATTGTCGGGAATACATGTACGCCCATTAAATCTACGGCGATGGCATTGCGACCTGCCTGCTCTTTAAGCATGCCGTACCGCCAGTCTTCATGATGTAAACCGGGCCAGTAGTAGGCCCAGTGACACGTGAGTCGCGTGGCCCAATACAGTAACAGTGCAAGCACCAACAGTTCACGAAGGGTTGACTCACTGCTACCGACCACCATCCACCAAAGCATGAGCACGGGAGGAATCACCGACCAAAACGCATCGTAAAAACTACTGTTACGGTGCCAGCGGCTAGCCCCAAATACGACCAAAGTTGCTGCCAAATCAGCCAAAAATGCGCGCCATAAAGGTTCAGCCGTTGATAAAACTAATACAAGGCCGGCAATAAATAATGCCACCACGTAAACTACGGTGACTCTAACAAGGGCTTCAGACTTTGGTATATCCAGATGGGGTCTTTTCCAAATTTCCTGCATAGTGAAGTGCCTTTTAGTGGTGCACGGGGCGTGCGGTGAATCGGCCGAAATAGTTCATCAAAACCGGTACCAAGGAGAACGTCACAACCACCATAATCGGTATTGCGATAGTCAGTAACTGACCTAAAGATGCCGCACCTCGATGAGTACTCGTCATCAAAGATGCGAAAGTTGCCACGGTCGTCACCGCTGACAGCAAAACCGCCCTGGGGGTACTCGATTGCATCAGACGCTCGACAGAACCTAAAGTTCGGTAGCGGTGTGCAATATGAATGGCCGAATCGATGCCCAAACCGAAAATAAGCGGCACCACCAAAACGTTGGCCATATTCAGAGACAGCCCCACCCACTCCATAACGGCAAAGGTTAGTACAGTGGTCAGCATAAGTGGAGCAATGACAACCAAGGGCATAATCAGATTGCGATAATAAAGCATTAACATCAAAGCAATACCCAGCACCGCAAGTGTTGACGCTTGCTGAAAAGCTCTGACCACCACACTGCCTACGCCGTACTCAATCACGGCTCGGCCACCGCCATTATCAACCACCGTATTTGCGGCACTGACAAAAGCGTTCAACCCCGCTCTGTTTTGGGTTGGGATCGCAGGGCCAAACTCTAAACGATGGCGTCCATCAGGTAATATCCAGCGACTTCGCAGCTGCTCAGATAAGTCGTTAAGTTGGGGCGCCTCGCTATTTAGTAACGGCTCCAAATCTTCTCGCCAGCGTGCAATCGCCCCACGGATATCCCTATCAAGCCCAAGCAATTGGTCATCATCATAGCCCTTCAGCGTGGTCACTAAATCGAGGATTTCCTCGGGTAATGCGGGCATTGTTGCCAGCGCGGCTAATTGCTCTCGGACCACTGTGGGATCTGGCACTGGAAAATCGGAAACAAGTTCAAGGGCTTCGCGCAATTGAGCCAGCTCTTTGGCACGGTCCCGGTAATCGGGTAGCGGCAGAAAATCTTCGATAGATCTAGCGTAGCCCACAGCATCTAAGGCGAGAAGCTGCCCTTTTAAGTCTGGTAGTGCATCTGGGGAGGTCATTGTGGAGATGCTGTAATCCGTGCTGAAGCCACCGCGTTGCAGCTGTTCAAGTAGCGTCATCGCCGGTGTTCCAAGATCACGTAACCCTGCTACCGAATAATCAAAACTTGCATCACGGGCTTTAAGCGTGGCGGTAACCCCCAACACCAGCCAAATAACCAGCGTTAGTCGCATATTGGGCCAACGAAATTTCCATGAAGGGTATTTTACGCGCGCATGGGTGGGCAAACCCAGCGAGCCAAACAGAGCGGGTAGTAGCGTAATGGTAAGAAAGATTGCTACGAGCATGCCACCAGCAGAAATAACACCCAACTCACCCAACCCGCGATATTCGGTTGGCGTAAATGACAGAAAGGCCCAAGCCGTTGTTGCCGCTGACAACAATAAGGCAACGCCGGTGTTGCGAACCGCACTGGCCACCGCATTATTGCTGTTGCGAACCTCACGCACGGCTAATCCGTAATGCAGCCCAAAATCGACACCCAAACCAAAGAACATCACCAGAAAAGCGAGGGACAGCGTGTTGTATTGACCAACCGTTATCATGGCCAAAGCGTGCGTCCATATACTGCCAATAACCACCAGCAACAGCATTCCAGCCGTCAATACCCACGACCTAACACCCAGAGCCAGTACCAGCACTAAAAATATCGTGGATAACCCCGCTGCTAATTTGACCCCCGCGAGAGCATCGGAAATTTCTTCATTGGCCAGCACCACATCCCCGGTCAAGGCTATGTTTAGCTCGGGGTAGGCAGTCACCACCGGCGCAATCCATGTCTCTATGTTTTGAACAACAGCTGCACCGGGAAATTGTGCGTCGAAATCCGGCTCGATGCTAACCAAAACCAACTCGTAAAATAAGCCGTCGTGGGCACTGACAACGGCGGGCACGCTGCCATCAACCAGCCCCCAATTTTCAAAGGCTGTCGTTTCTCCCTGTAACAGGTCCAATAATATGGGCGGCGTATTATCCGGCAACGTGGTACCGAGAACCCCCAAGGCACCGTTCAAAGCACCCTCGCCTTGAAGTGCCGCGCTCAGCATCACGAGGGGATGCACCGCCTCGATAAGCGCCACGAAATCCGAACGGTCGATATAATAGGCCAAAGCATCGCGAATAGCCGGCTCACGCATGGGGGTGGCAATTTGATCGAGTTCTACAAAATTGGGCGCCGCAGTCAAAACGGTATCGACCGCCTCAGAAACCCGCTGAGCTTCAGCACCCGAGACCACAATAATGGCCAGATTACGCAGTTGTGGAAAATCTACTTTCAGGGCTTCATCGTCACTGAACCACTGCTCGGAAGGCCGAGGCAGGATAACTTCGTCCATAGAAGAATTCAGGCGAAACTGACTCATTCCAAAAGCGCCAGCAAAGACAGTAGCGACCAGCAATAACAATAAAGTTAATTGGGAATGAGCGAAACAGCGATTCACCCAAGCTTCAAGTAACCTCATCAAACTCCCCCGTGCACCAGTAAATCGAGGCGCCGCTAGCTCGCTCGTTTGTAACTGGGGAATACGCGGAATCTAGAGTGATAACAGCGGCCACGGGATCAAATACCCGACCAGCTATTGGGATTCACCGGCTCCGACGATGCCGTGACTGTCACCAATATACCCGTAAGATGTGCCATACCCGAGAGCGGTTCCAAGCCATCGGGCCCGTCTGACGCAAGAATGTTGACATTGGCTCCCCGCAGCTTGCTAGCAATGTTCAGTCCTTTTGCATGCTGGTGGCCCCAGCCATGTGGTATCGATACCAAACCAGGTTCCAAGGTTTGCAGCGCTGCCACCGGCAAACGGATCCTGCCCGCTGCTGAGGCAATATCGACTGCGCATCCTGGGGCTACCTCGAGGGTCGCCATATCGGCGGGGTTCATATAAGCCACATTGGTTTGTTCGTTATCGCCCCGGGTCAAAGAAGCCACATTTTGAGTCCAACTATTGTGGGTATTGTGGCGTCGCTTGGAGATCAGTCTAAAGGCGCCAGAAGTCTTTGTATCGTCCTCGGGTAGCACCAAGGCCCCCAACTCGGCCAGAAATTCGAGAGGCGCCAACTGTATTTTGCCGTTGTTGGTGGTTACACGTTTACCTAAAAAACTGCCGGACTTAGTCCTCGCTAAGGGATAACCATCGGGGTGCTCCAATAACTCATTAAAAGCCGGGGCCTTGTTGTGCTTCAAAATTCGATCTAACAGCCATCGCTGTGGAAACCCTCGGCCTCGCCACAAACCCACCCGCGTCAGCCCATTCAATATCGTTTGCAGCACCTTAGAGCCAAACAACCCTACCCCACAAGCCGAAGCTAATTGCGTGTAGATTGTGGCTTCATCGCGGGTCTCGCCGGGAGGCGTAACGACCGCTTCGGTTGCCGCCAGATAAGGAATGGATTGCAATCCCAAAAAAAGTGGAAAGACAAAAGGCAAGTCAGGCCGCTCCAAAGGTGAAGTGGCTGGCAGCACGTAATCGGCTAAGCTCGCCGTCTCGTTGAGATAGATATCAGTCACCACCAGCAGCTTTAACCTGCCAAAGGCAGAGCGCAGACGCTCTGCATTAGGCATAGTCATCAGGGGGTTCCCCCCCGTGACAAACAAAGTAGTGACTTGTTCTTTTCCTGGGGTGAGAATTTCATCGGCCAATATGCCACCGGGCATTGCACCATTAAGACTGCGAAAATCACCAACCCTCGAGCGGGTATCGCGAGCAAATAACCCCTTGCGCTTGGCATAAGCAGCAAAATCAAAAATTCCTTCACCGACTAAATGCCCGCCTTCCTGATCGAGGTTGCCGCTAAGGGCGATAATGACTTCAACCAACCACTGCGCCAAAGTACCCTGCCCTCCCATACCCAGCCCCGTACCGGTCGCGATAGCGGCACCCTTTGCCTGACAAAACGCGACCACCAGATCTCTGAGCTGACCGGGGGCGATACCCGTTACGGTCGCAGTGCGCTCGGGAGTCCAGTCACCAGCAAGCGCCTCAACCTCTTCGATACCATCAAAAAACTGTGCATCGAGGGTTTCTGCGGGCGGGCGCAATCCGACAAGAACGTTGAGAAAGCTCAGCAAAAAGTACACATCTGAACCCGGACGAATGGACTGGTACTCCCCAGCCACTTTCGCGGTTTCCGTCTCTCTGGGATCAACAACCACAATGCGTCCGCCACGCTTCAAAATACTTTTCAGTCTTTGTACCGGGTGGGCAACCTGCAGAAAAGTCCATTTGGAGACAACAGGATTTGTCCCCAAAATCAGTAAAAATTCAAGTTTTTCCAAGTCGGGGAACGGTTGTGTAAAGGGAAAACCATAGATCTCTTGCGCTGCGGCGAAGCGGTGGGCGCAGTCTTGTGTCGCGGAACTGTAAACGTTCCGTGAGCCAATGCCCTCCATAAAACCCTGAGCGAAAATGGGATGCAGCAAACTAAAACCCGCGGCAGTACCCACATACATGCCGATACGGTGGGGACTTTCCTGTCGTTCTGCGCGCACCACAGCACCAATTTCTTGCAATGCGGTTTGCCAGCTCACCGGTTCATATTGATCGCCTATGCGCTTTAACGGTGATGTTACGCGATCAGGGGAGCTATACATTTCACCCTGTGCCAGACCCTTCATGCAAGCGAACCCCAAGGTGCCCTTGTGATTTTGACGGGGCTCTATGCGCGTCACAGCACCCCCTTCAACGGACACCTCCAGTGCGCAACTTGCCTCACAAATTCGACAGAAAGTTTGCTTCTTCAAAGGCTCAACCTTCATCTACCCCATGAATCTTTAAGCGCACGGTATCCGCACAGGCTTAGCGCGGCCCCAAAGGCCAGTACGAAAAGCCAGTGCATCGACCCTTCGCCAGACAAAGCCTACACCAAATAGCAGCCCATCGGCTCGGTGAATGTCAGTGATCATCCACACAAATATCAGCCCCCGGGCGACTAGCCCACTCGCACCATGAGCCATCGTACACCCGCGCTGTGATTCCTAAATTATACAATGCCAAAGCGAGTATGCAGGCGGTAACGCCACTGCCACAGCTCGTAATGACCCTCTGCTCTGCAGATAAAAACTCGCCAAAGGCCTTTTGCAGCTGGTCTTTGGGTTTAAGCCCACCCGTTGTAGTGTCGATAAGTAGATTAAACGGCACATTCACGGCACCAGGCATATGACCACTGGGGAGACTGGGCCTTGGCTCAGGTTCGGCTCCGGAAAAACGCCCCGCAGACCGTGCGTCAAAAATAACGACGTCGTCTTTTTCAATGGCACGATAAACGTCTTCGAAGGAAGCAAACAGCTCGTCATTACGTTTCACCACATAAGGCTCAGACCTAGATTTGGTAGGCTGACCTGGGCCAGTAGGCAATCCAGCAGCTTCCCAAGCTGGCAGCCCTCCAGTCATTATTGCTACCCGCTTATGCCCAAAGAGTCGAAACAGCCACCAAACCCGAGCAGCGGCAAACAAACCTTGGGCATCATAGATAACAATGAAGTCTGTGTTTTTTATACCCATTCCCGACATTGCCTGGGAAAAGTGGCTAGACGTAGGGCAGGTGTGAGGTAAGTCAGAGTTAATATCGGCCACTTGTTCAATATCGAAGAACACCGCACCAGGGAGGGCTTTGGCTGAGAACTCAGCCCGCGCATCGCGTCCAGAGGCGGGCATATGCCATGAACCATCAACAAGGGTAATTCCGGGCGCCTCTAGGTTCGCTCGAACCCAAGGCACGCTCACAAATGCAGGATCAAACATCAAAAAAAACCTCTAACAAGTAGCTCGGCGTTTTAAAAACTAAACTGCACGCCCAAGATACACCCTCACTCGCCTAAATTCCTGAGATTCATCGAGGTCCGGTAAGGTAAAGCTGTTGTTACTGCTCAACAATTCGTAATGTTCAGCACTGAAATCCCGAATTCGCGAATCGGCGACCAGCACACAAGGTGCACGTTTCAGAAATAGCTCAAGCCAACTTAGGTTGGCTCGGTCGTACAGGACATCGGAAGCCAAAATCAAATCCGTGGGTTCCACGTAACGCTCCCACGACGAGGCCAGTACCAGCTTTACACCATTGAGCTCGGCATTATAGGCACAGGCAAGTAAGGCCAATGGATCATTATCGCAAGCCACGACCTGCTTCGCGCCTGCTAGGGCAGCAGCTATAGCCACAACGCCAGAACCCGAACCAAAATCGAGCACACGCTGACCTTTTACATAATCGGGGTTGTCCAAAATGAATCGAGCCAGTACTTGCCCTGATGCCCAACAAAAGGCCCAATACATAGGCGTATTCATAATTTCAGCGATTGTGTCGCTGTCTAGCAGATGCTGAGGATAGGACGCTTGTAACAAGGCCAGCCGAATATTGGGGACCTCGGGAAGTGCGACGATCTCCAAGGCGGCATCGGGTATCACAGCACTCAATCGTCGGCTCAATTCAGTGCTCATCAAGATACTAAAGCCCTCGAATGGCTAGGCATCTTGTGTCGCCGCACTGCTTAGCCAACATAGTGCTTTTCCTCAACATGGAGCCAGGACACGCGCTGGACGCCGCTTGAGTGAATCGACGACAAAAAAGCCTAAGTTTTGTAGCTCTAGGGAACGGATCGCAATCAGTCAGCACTCAAAAGAAGCGTTTTTAATTCACCATTACCCAACCAAGCTTGTCCCGACTGCCCTGACAGACCTGACAGCACCAGTGATGTTTGCAACGACGAAGACAGCGCTGTCGCCATCATTCGCTGCTGATAAGGCAGTTGCTGCTCATAAACCGGTAGGGCCGCCTCGAGACTGGTCGCACCGTCAATTCTCTCTACAAAGCCGCGTAAATGAGCCTCTAACGCACTGACGAGTTCAGCATCGTCGGCAACTTCCGGGGCGAGATCGACATCCCAGGTCATATCGGTACGCAGATCACAACGCGCAACCCAGCGTCCCGCTAAACGCTCTCCCCATTCTTCAGGAGAAATCAGCGAAAGTCGCCAGCCCGCATCCTGCCGGTATAAAAAATAGGTTTTCCCGGGTACTACCCTAAAATCAAAGCGCGCCGACAGTACTAACGTCGACAAACAGAAATCTCTCAGAATTGCTTCTCCTGACTTCTTATCAACCGACCACGGTTGCAAGGCATTTAGGGAGTCCAGTATGGGAACAAGCCCTTTGCCTTGTGGGTTACCTTCAGGAATAACGGGATGAGTCATTAGGCTAGCTCTGGCTGCAAAGCGACAATTGATGCGCGTAAAGAGGCGGGAATAGAACAGGGCTTACGATCAGTTTTATCAACAAATACGCTGACAAAACTACCTCGAGCCGCCACCTCACCGGTACGGCGGTTTGTCATTTCCCATTCCGAGGTCAAACTGCTGTTACCCAATTTAGTGAAAGCGACACCGACATCAACCCAATCGCCCGGCAAGCACTCGCTCACAAAATCAATATTAGCGTTCACGGTAAAGGTTAGCGTGGGCTGCTCGTGGATTTTATTAAAGTCCCAGCCGAGCTCAGCCCAAAAATCTGCAGACACTTCATCGGCTAAAACGAGATAAGTGGCAAAATAGGCATGACCATTGGCATCAGTATCTGCAAAGCGAACCTTCTGCTCTCCAACGTAGGGGTAGGACATAGTGAACCTCACTTTCTAACGTACGTTTAAAAATGTTACGCCTCGGGTCCTTTAAAGGCTTTCAGCCACAGGACAGCAAGGCACTAATGTTCGGCATTTAGCGAACTTTACTTTATCCATGCCGTTGCATCTTTAGTTGTAGAATGCCACTCAGCCCGTAACACTGACAGTGTACGACGTCGGGTCTAATTTCGATCAATCAAAAGAAAGCAACTTACGAAGGGCAGCGATTATCAACACGCCTTGTCAATGCTTGTTATCGGAACCACTATCGGCGAAACATTGACCTAAAATGGCAAGTCTACGACATAAGGAGTTCCCCACTTTGGGACAACGAACTGCCAAGACCCCCGGCGAACCCGAGTCAACTCGAGGACTCGGTCGCGGTATGTCAATTATTGCCTGGATCGTGTTACTCGGCTTGATGACGACGTTTTTTCAAGGCAAGTTAGATGATCGACGTAATCCCAATCGAACAGTAAGTTCTTCTCTAGGGGAAGACGGGCGCGCCGAAGTGGTGTTAGAGCGGAATCGAATGGGCCATTACGTGGCCAACGGCACAATCAATGGCGTTAGAGTAACGTTTCTTCTGGACACAGGTGCTACGGGTGTGGCGATTTCTCCAGAGTTAGCCCAGCGAGCCGGGGCACCTCGAGGCAAAGCCATTATGACCCGAACCGCTAATGGCAATGCACAAGGCTTTTTAACGCAGCTCAAGTCCGTACAGCTGGGTGCTATTGAGCAAAACAATGTTCCTGCCCAAATCGCACCGGGGCTCGCTACCGCTGAAGTGTTACTGGGCATGTCATTTTTAAAGCACCTTGAAATGGTCCAACGAGGCGATACCCTCACGCTTCGGCAATAGTGCCTAGTCCATGGGTTCTACTTCCCATCAAAACCCTTTACCATTCCCCGCGCAGAATTTCCTCGACCCCTAGTACTTTGGAGCCAGTCATACCATGAATAGTAATTTCGCCATACTCCTGTTTATGCTCATCATCACCGGATTGACGTGGGCTGGAATGCATAACAACGACCCCAGCTGGAGCGGCAACAAAAACCAATGCATTGATGACTGTTATGCTAATTGGAAGGCCGAAAACGGCGGCAGCATCGCCGACGTTGAGCGAGTCAAGCAAGAAGCACTAGCGGCAGCCTCACCGGCGGCCTTGGGCGAAAAATACTACGGTCAGTGCGTTGCTTGTCATGGTGGCAACGGTGGCGGAGGCATTGGCCCGCAACTGCAAGGACAGCCCGGATCTGATATCAAAATGAAACTGACGGCCTACCGAAGCGGTGAGCAGCGTGGCGCTCAGTCTGCAATGATGTGGCCGGTCGCCAAACCAATGACAGACGCCGACATAGAAAATCTCACCGCCTATATTTCGTCGCTCTAAAACCGCGCCATTTTATGGGGTAAGGCTGTGCCCAACGGCACCGCCATCCCCAGCAACGCTGCATGACGCTTAGATAGCTCGCTCCCGAAGCACAGCCCTGCTTTAGAGCCATCAGTGCGCAGTGAGGACTTTTTCGCTCCTACCCGTCGTTGATTTGCAGCCCGCCTTGAGCATTAACATCACATAGGCCGCGCTGTAAGGTTAGCCACTTATGCATGCCCAACAATAGCAACGACATTGCGATCGAGGTGAGGCAGGAAATTAGGGAAAAGCGGGGAGAGCCATAAACTGCAGTGCCAAAGCGCAGATCTAAGCGGTTTGTGTTTTCGGCGTATGACCGACCTCCCAAGCTAACACCGCCAAACTAGCACCGCACCATAGGCAGGCCGCGATTAGCCAACCCTGATTGAGCGGTAATAAAACAAGGGTCATCACAACCGTCAAAAACCGCGGTAGCTCTAGCAAGCATAACGATGAAAAACGCCAACCCTGTAGCCAACCTGCGGTCACTACCCCGGTCCAAACCAACATCAGCCACCACAGCCAATACCCCTCGGGAGACAAGGACCCCAGCTGCCCCCAAAGCAATAACACCGTCGCCGCAAGCAGCTGCAGCCCGCCATAAACCCTCCGGGGCAGCGATACCTCAGGATCAAAGCGCACAAACTGCTCGAGATCGGTTTTCTCTCGGGGCCACCGCGCACGCACATCGTTGGGTTGCCAACCGGTTCGCGCCCACAAAACGCGAAATCGATCTCTCAAACGGGTAGTTCTTCGCATGTCGTCAAACATGTCTTTGTAAATATGCGTTAAAGCCACGAGCGGATTCCAACTCCGGATAGGGCCTCTAATACCAAAAACACAGGGAACTTCGGTTAATTCCCGCTGATAAGTGCCAAACAAACGATCCCAAACAATAAACACCCCACCATAGTTGCGATCCAGATAACTATCGTTTTGGGCATGATGGACGCGATGATTAGAGGGCGTTACGAATATCTGTTCCATCCAACCCAGCTCAGGTATGTGCTGGGTATGGACCCAAAATTGATAGATAAGATTGATTGCCCCCACGGTCACAACGACTTCAGCGGGAATTCCCAGCAAAAATAGAGGCACATAGAATATCCAGCCCAGTAAAAACCCTGAGCTCGTCTGGCGCAGCGCCGTCGAGAGGTTGTAATCCTCGCTTTGGTGGTGAGCCACATGAGCAGCCCATAAAATTTGCCGCTCATGTCCCATTCGGTGCAGCCAGTAGTAACACAGGTCATACAATATAAACGCGACAACCCAGGTCCCTATCGCGTCAGTTTGCCACTGTGGAATGGCCGTCTCACTGGCAGCCCAGGCATAGACGAGGCCGCCCACTCCCAAGACAATGAACTTTCTGGCTTGACTGAGAATACCTAACATTAAACTGCTGAAGGCATCGTTTAGCCGATACGTATTTCGCCCGCGCGCGATACCAAAGCCCAATTCAAAGGCCATTGCCAGCAAGAAGAACGGAACTGCAAGTTGAATAAGATCCACTGTCGACACGATTCCTGAAATAAGTTCGAGCGCGAAGTACATCGCCCACACTCAAAGTGTTACCACTATAAAACAAACCGTTCTAATTAGGGCACGATAATGGTTGTGCGCTCAAAGACGAAAAGCTCCGAGCCAGCAATAATGATACCTGACGGTAGATTGACCACCCTACCGCCTAATAAACATGGTCTGGCGCCGTGTGGTTTTCGTAGCCATGATGATAAATTAACTTTTGCACCCCCTAACTTAGAATAAACGAGCATTCACAGGTATTTTGAGAGCCCTGCAGCACCTTACAGCTAAGCCATGGGGACTGTTCAAACAAACAGCAAAATTATCAAACTGCGGAGTTACGCCATGCAAAAATTCATCACGCTGCTTATCTTGACTACCAGCCTACTGGTGCTCTCTGCGGTAGCTGCGGCATGGGATGCAGAAATCGAGCGGGATATCTGGGGCGTACCACATATCAAGGGTGTTAGAGACGCCGATGTCGCCTATGGGCTGGGCTATGCCATGGCTGAAGACACTTGGAAGGTAATTGAAGAGATGGTCCCTTACTATCGAGGCAATGCAGGTAGCTATTTTGGACCTGAAGCCGCCAAACAAGACTATGTCGTTCATTGGTTAGGCCTGTGGGACGATCTTAACCTCCGCTATGAAACTGATTTGACACCCGAAACTCGTGAGTATGTAGAAGCCTACGCTGCGGGCATCACCCGCTATGCGCAAGAGCACCCAGAGGCCGTGTCACTCGATGTATTACCGCTGACTGGGCAAGACGTTATTGCCGGTCATATGCTGCGGCATCCCATGTTTTACGGCTTTCAAAGCACGGTAACCGAACTATTAGGCGACACCCGAGCCCGCCCCATCGCGACGGCCAAAAGCGTCACCTTAAACGATCAACCCGTAGGCTCTAATGCCATTGCCGTTGGACCCAAGCGCAGCGCTGATGGGTCAACTATGCTGGTGATTAACTCGCATCAGCCTCTAACGGGCCCAGTGGCATGGTACGAGGCGCACCTTCAGTCTGAATCAGGCCTCAATGTGATGGGTGGTCTTTTCCCGGGCGCCCCCGCTATCGGTGTGGGCTTCACACCCGAGACGGCTTGGGGGGCAACAGTTAATAAACCCGATCTCGTTGATGTCTACGTTCTAGATGTTGACCCGGAAAATGAGAACCGCTACCGGCTTGATGGCCAATGGTTCGAGCTAGAGCAGAAGTCCGTGAAAATCAAAGTTCTCATCTGGGGCTTTATACCCTGGTCGGTGAACGAGACTGTTTATCGATCAGTGCATGGTCCGGTTTTGAAAACAGCCCACGGAACCTATGCCATCCGCTATGCCGGCATGGGTGAAATGAAGCAAGTCGAACAGTGGCGCGCTATGAACAGGGCGCGAAGCTTTGAAGCCTGGCAGGATGCTATGGCACTCAATCACATCCAGAGCTTTAATTTTGTCTATGCCGGCCGAGCTGGCAACATTCACTTTATCCACAATGCGCAAATGCCAAAACGCGCCCCGGGCTGGGACTGGTCGCAATATTTGCCGGGTGACCGTGCTGACCTTATCTGGAAAACCTACTACGACACCCGCTTGATGCCGCAAATCACCAACCCTGATTCCGGCTTCATACTGAGCACCAACCAATCCCCCTTCGCGATTTCGGAAGCTGGTAGTAATCCTAACGCTGACAATGTCGCGCCCAATGGCGGCTGGCAAACCCGCATGACCAATAGAGCCGTGAGAGGTCTAGCGCTGTTTGCGCAACACGACACGGTTTCTGAGCAACAACTCCTTGATATTAAACATGACCATGTCTATGACGAAAATTATCGAGGGATGGACTTTCTCCGCAAGGTCGTCGCACTAGAGCTCAGCGACCCTCAGATGCTAGAGGCCCAGCGAATCCTCGCCAATTGGAACCGTGCCACAGACAAAGGCAATCAGAATGCACCGTTGGGTGTTTGTGTTTTAGCCGCAGAATGGCTATCGGAAAGTGGCGGCACCCCCGTGCCAGACGCCCGAGAAACACTCAGTAACTGTGTCCAGCAGATTGTCGACATGACGGGACGGCTGCGCCCCACGTGGGGTGAGGTGAATCGGCATGGACGCGGCGATACTCACTATGCCATGGCGGGTGGACCCGACACCCTCAGAGCCGCTTACGCGACACCCGGGGGAGAAGATAAAAACTTTAATCGTGTCACTGGAGGCGATGGCCTTTATTATCTGGTGCGCTGGGACGCCAATGGCAAACAAACGATTCAAGGGACGCATCAGTACGGCAATCATTTTGATGACCCCCTAGATCCACACTTTCATGACCAGACAGAAGACTTTGCCAACGAGGTATTGCATACCGCGCTTTTTCATAAGCGCGATAGAGCCGCGCTAGTTGAACGACGCTACACGATTTCCAGTGAAGATTAAGATACAACAAACGCGTGAGATCAAACGTTACCCTTGGCAACGCCACTGAGGCAACGACCGTGAAGCCAAAAGCCGAAGAGGTAAAGGCATCGTTCACCCGCCAGTCACAATAGGCACCGTTGTATTCTCAACGGTCTCTTGCACACGGCCTCCAGTCCCTAAATTTGACAACGTTACCGGACCAAAGCCTCCAAACTTGCCTAAGCCTTTGATCGAATGAAAGTGGCACCGCTGCGCCGAGGGCACCACTCCCGACAAATTAGCTCCAGGACGTCGGTCGGTATCTCAGAAACCTCAACCGCCATTCAGCCTAACTGTCATGTCGGACTATCGGCCTGAAAATCAATCGGTCAGATCATTGCCGCCCGCCAACTCGCCTGATTGATAGCCTCCTTGGCATCAAGCTCCAGCGCCTCTTCTGCACCACCGACAAGTTCAGATGAAATATTCCGAGCCTCTAACTCATCGTGCAGGGTTCTAAGCGGCTCTTGGCCTGCACAAATGATGACCGTATCAACATCGAGGGTTCGGGGCTGATTACCAATGAGTACATGCAAGCCCGCATCATCAATGCTCACATACTCGACGCTGTTTAGCATGTTCACACCTCGCCTGCCCAAAGTAAGGCGGTGCGTCCAGCCCGTCGTCTTGCCCAAGCCTCGGCCAACTTTGGTCTCTTTACGCTGCATCAGCCAGACTTCACGATCGGCTTTAGCAACGACAGGCTCCACGCCCGTCACACCGCCCCGAGGGTGATTCTCAAAATCGACGCCCCACTCCTTTGCAAACACGTCAATATCAACGGCTGCTGACGGCCCGTCATGGGTAATGGTGTCGGTCACGTCAAAACCAATGCCCCCCGCTCCAATAACAGCTACCTTCTTACCAATGGGCCGGGTACCGTTAATAGCATCGATATAACCCATCACCATAGGATGATCGATGCCTGGGATATTCGGCAGCCGTGGGACGATACCCGTAGCGACCATCGTGTGATCAAAGTTACCTGCCGCAATAGTGTCGGCATCGACCCGGGTATTTAGCCGTACATCGACGCCCAATTTTTCAAGCTGCTTTTTGTAATAACGAATCGTTTCATGGAACTCCTCTTTTCCGGGAACCTGCTTAGCCAAATTAAACTGACCGCCCACTTCTGACGAGGCATCAAACAGCGTCACCCGATGCCCGCGCTCCGCCGCAACGGTGGCATAAGCCAGCCCCGCCGGCCCAGCGCCGACTACCGCAACCAACTTGGGGTTATCGGTTGGATTGTAGTTGAGTAATGTTTCGTTACACGCCCGAGGATTTACCAGGCAAGACGTAGTTTTGAAACTAAAGGTGTGGTCTAAACACGCCTGATTACAGGCAATACAGGTATTGATCTCGTCAGCGGCACCCACATCGGCCTTACGCATAAACTGACTATCCGCCAGCATAGGTCTTGCCATCGAAACTAAATCCGCATCTCCTTGCTCCAGCACCGATTCGGCAACCTCGGGGGTGTTAATTCTGTTCGATGTGATCACGGGTATCGAGACCTCATTGCGTACCCGATGGGTGACGCCGGTGAACGCAGCACGGGGCACCATAGTAGCGATCGTGGGCACCTGAGACTCGTGCCAGGTAAAGTGCGTAGAGATCATTGTGACACCGGCGCGTTCGAGTTCTCGAGAGAGCTCAGCCACCTCGTCCCAGCTCATACCACCTTGCAACATATCCATGGCCGCAATACGAAAGATCACGATAAATTCATCGCCCACGGCCTCACGCACCCGGCGCACAACCTCTAAAGGGAAACGCATACGATTGGTATAACTGCCGCCCCACTGATCGGTGCGCTGATTAGTTTTCTCAACTAAAAAAGTTGACAGCAGATAACCTGCAGAGCCTATGATTTCAACACCATCATACCCAGCGCTTTGAGCCAATTTGGCGCAGTTTGCATGGTCGACTATTTGTTTCTCAATGCCGGCCTCATCAAGCTCAAGGGGCGTATAGGCGCCAATGCGTGACCGAACGGCCGAGGGCGCTACTAGCTGATCGTTGTAGGCAAGGGGCCCCATGTGCAGGATTTGCATGCAAATTTTGACGTCAGGCGCGGCTTTGTGTACCGCATCGGTGACCCGTCGGTGCCCTTCAGCTTCCTTGGTGTTGTTCAGCTTAGAGGCGGAGAAAGCCGGATTACCCTGCTCATCTTTAACGACAATCCCACCCTCTTCGTTAGGTGAGATGCCGCCAGTGATAATCATGCCAATGCCACCTGCCGCACGTTCGGCGTAAAAGGCAGCCATGCGATCAAAGCCATCGGGCATTTCTTCCAGGCCTGTGTGCATAGATCCCATAATGCTACGGTTTCTCAGCCGCGTGAAACCCAGATCCAGTGGCGCAAAAAGGCGCGGATAATGTGCGTGCCCGCTAAGTTCTGTTGCCGCTTCCATAGTATGCTCCGTGTCTACTACTTTTCGTTAATCGTTAATCGTTTGGTCGCAGGGGATCTATCAATGTCAATTAACCTATACGACGCCAGTGTTTTATCGTATCTGCAAACGGTAAAAGCTGTTTCAAAAACCCTCAAACTTGCCGAAGAAGCAGCCGCTGACAACATATTAGACCTCGAGTCGACCCTAGATTTTCAGCTGAGAGACAACATGCTGCCCTTCTCTTTTCAGGTCATCTCCGTTTGGCATCATTCTCTGGGCGCACTCAAGGGCATGAAGGCGGGGGTATTTGAACCACCGCCAAAAGTTACCGACCTTTCATGGTCAAAGCTCAAAGAGCTGCTTAAAGAAGCTGAAGACTACCTTGTCGAGCAAGACCCAGAAACGATTAATGCCTTAATGGGTAAAGACATGATCTTCCGTGTGGGCAAGCGTGAGATGCCTTTTACAGCTGACGGCTTTTTGCTGAGCTTTTCCCTTCCCAACGTTCATTTTCATGCGGCAACAACTTACGCGATCTTACGCCATCTCGGCGTCCCCTTGGGCAAACTCGATTACCTTGGGGAGATGCGCTTTAACGGCTAAGCTGCCTCGCTAACGCGATATTGGCCGCTAACCTTTTTAAATCGCACCGCTCTCACGGAGTTGGGCCTCATCGAGGCCCAGAGCCTGCACAATTTCCGCAGTGTGCTGCCCCGGTACCGGACACGCCCCAACGGTTGGCTTTGTCACACTAAACTGCGGTGCAGGCGCAGGTTGAACCACGCCCTCGCGGGTAATAAAAGTCTCCCGCTCAACATTGTGTGGGTGTTCGACCGCCTCGGTTAAATTAAGTACGGGTGCAAAACAAACATCCGTACCTTCAAGCAATGCGCACCATTCATCCCGGGTTTTTTCACCGAACAACATAGCCATGCGCTCTTTACCGGCTGGCCACTGTGTTTTGTCCCACTGATCGGCAAAGAGTGGATCGTCACTCAAGCCCAGACGTGTCATGAGATCGGCATAAAACTGAGGTTCCAGCGGACAGATGGTAATGTACTGGCCATCGGAGCAGGCATAAGTGTCATTCCATGGCGCACCAAAATCAGCCCAACCCGACCCGGGCTCATCACTAATTTGCCCAGTGTTATGCATCATGCGCAACAATGAAGAAATGTAAGCAGAGCCATCGGTAATCGCCGCATCAACTACCTGACCTTCTCCAGTTTTTTCAGCGTGATACAAGCCGCTGAGAAGACCAAAAATCAAGATCATGGTTCCGCCACCAATGTCACCCACCAGGGTCAACGGCGCCGAGGGGACTCGGTCGGTGCTACCACCAGGCCACAAAGCACCGCTGAGCGCTATGTAGTTGGGGTCGTGCCCGGCGGCATGGGCCAAGGGACCGCTTTGTCCCCAACCCGTCATACGGCCGAATACCAGCCGGGGGTTACGCGCCAAACAAACCTCTGGGCCCAGACCGAGTCGCTCCATAACGCCGGGGCGAAACCCTTCGATCAATAGATCACTATCGGCGACCAGTTGCAGAACCAATTCGACGCCGGCCGGATTTTTAAGATCGACAGCAACCGAGCGTTTACCTCGGTTGTAGAACGTTTGCGCCGCCATCTGTTGACTCGTGGGCGCGGCATTTGCATTGGGTGAGCGCCGCTCGATGACCGTCACTTCAGCACCCATATCAGCGAGCATCATGCCAGCACAGGGTCCGGGACCGATTCCCGCTAACTCAACAACTTTTACACCCGCGAGTGGTCCTCGAGACATTGATAACTCCTTTTACAACACAGTTTGCTGGCAGATAGGGTGAGGGCTGTTTTAAGCCGCTAATAAATCACGGCCAATAATAAGCTTCATGATTTCACTAGTGCCGCCGTAGATACGCTGCACCCGTGCATCGGCATAGGCCCTGGCTATAGGGTACTCAGTCATGTAGCCATAACCACCGTGCATCTGCACGCAATCGTCGACCACTTTACACTGCAATTCGGTCGCCAGCAGTTTTGCCTTAGAGGCATCTACTGCGCTGAGCTCTTTGCTTAAATGTAATTCAGCACAGCGATCAACAAATGTACGCATGGCCGTCACCTCGGCATCGAGCTGAGCCAATTGAAACTGCGTGTGCTGAAAATCAGCAATGCGTTTACCAAAAGCCGAGCGCTCCTTAACGTAGGCTACTGTCATCGTCAAAGCCGCTTCTGTTGCGGCGACAGCAGAGGCCGCGATAGTCAAGCGCTCTTGTGGTAGCTCCTGCATAAGGTACATAAAGCCCATGCCTTCTTCCCCAAGCAAATTCTCCTTGGGCACCTTGACATCGTTGAAAAATAATTCCGAAGTATCGGCCGCCTTCTGACCGACCTTGTCTAAATTGCGCCCTCTCTCGAATCCCGGCATACCGCGTTCGACCATGAGCAAACTGAAGGCTCTGGCACCTGCTTCTGGCGCGTCATTGGTGCGACAAACAACGATCACCACATCGGCCTGCTGACCACTGCTGATAAATGTTTTGGCACCATTAAGCAGATAATGATCGCCACAATCGACTGCTGATGTGCGGATACCCTGCAAATCCGATCCAGTACCAGGCTCAGTCATAGCAATGGCCGTCACGATCTCTCCGGAAATACATTTGGGTAGAAACTTTTGTTTCTGGGCTTCATTACCCACATTTTCGATGTAGGGCACCACAATGTCAGAGTGCAAAATGAAACCAACTCCCGCCATACCCAGGTCAGACAACTCCTCCCCCACAATCACGTTATAACGATAATCTGCACCTGCACCCCCGTAGGCTTCAGAAACGGTGGGACATAAATAACCCTGAGCTCCAGCTTTGGTCCACAGGCTGCGATCAATTTCGCCGTCCTTCTCCCATTGATCGTAGTGGGGTACCGCCTCAGCTTCCAAAAAACGGCGGAACGACTCACGAAACTGCTCGTGCTCAGGATCAAATAACGTTCTTGGAATCATGGTGGGGCCCTTATTCGCTCATGTGTAAAGTTACTGATGCAGCGATGTTAATCGTTTTAGTATCAAAGCCGTTACATAAACCGCACAATTTCCAGCCTAAAGCGCTGTTACTGCCGGGTAACGAAGAATCAGCACAATGCGATGGCGCCGTTAAAATTTTACAGCCCCGAAAGCGCTATCTGCGACTGTCGTCAAATTATCATTGGCCCACGTCTGCTAGCACAGTTTAACCGCCACGATCACAGCCACATCACTCAAGACCAGAACTTGGCGGCCTGTTGTTGACCGCGCGTAGAAAAACATACGCCAAGTTCAAATTCAAGCCGGAAGTGGTGATCACTAGACTCCAAAATTGACACCTTAAATGCTATTGTGCGGCAACTTTAACCACAGATAGAGAGCCATTGTGACCGGTGCAGATGTATTAATTAAAGGGTTGGCGAACGCGGGGGTAGAAGTATGTTTTGCCAATCCGGGTACCTCAGAAATGCAGCTGGTGGCTGCCATAGATGGCGAGCCTCGCATGCGCGCAATTTTGGGCTTGTTTGAGGGGGTTGTTACTGGCGCCGCCGATGGCTACGGCAGGATGGCAGACAAACCTGCGCTGACCCTGCTTCACCTTGGCCCAGGATTCGGTAATGGTTCTGCAAACTTACACAATGCTCGTCGTGCTCAATCTCCCATTATCAATATGATCGGTGATCATGCGACCTATCACCGCAAATTCGATGCGCCTCTAACCTCTGATATTGAAGGATTCGCTTCACCTGTCTCCGATTGGATTGGGCATTCTGACAGCCCCGAGCAACTTGCCGAGATCGGCATCGCAGCTTGGGAGGCCGCCAATGTGTATCCCGGGCAAATCGCAAGTTTTATTGCACCTGCCGACCACGCTTGGTCTGAAACAACCGCCACCCCTCCAACAGCAACCACAGGCATAACTCCCTTGATCACTGATGAGGCGGTTGCCACTACCGCCCAGGCATTACGCCGCGGTGATGTGAGCGCGCTGTTCCTGGGTGGCCGAGCGCTTCGAGCTGACGCGTTGTGGCAAGCAGGGCGCATCGCAGCAGCTACAGGTGCTCGCCTAATTAGCGAAACATTTTGTGCGCGAATGCAACGGGGTGCGGGCCGTGTGCCTGTTGAACGCTTACCCTACTTTGGAGAGCAGGCCGCTGAATTTCTTCAGGACATTAATACCCTCGTTGTGGTTGGCTCAAAAGCCCCAGTGTCATTTTTTGCCTATCCCAATAAGCCCAGTTACCTCCCTGCAGAATCAGCGGATGTCTTAACCCTTGCCGACGTGCGTCATGATGCGCTGGATGCTCTTACCCGCCTAGCCGATGCGCTTGATGCACCAGAATCTCCCGCCATACTCCAAACCCAGACCACCCACGCCCTAGAACCGGGGCCCATGAATATGTTGGAGCTGGGGAAGGTTATCGCCAACCACCTTCCGGAGCAGGCCATCGTGGCTGACGAAGGGGCCACCAATGGCATGGGTGCCTTTGCTTATACCGGCTACTCTGCTCCCCACGAGTGGTTAATGCTGACTGGCGGTGCTATCGGACAGGGGCTGCCCCTCGCGTTGGGGGCAGCAGTGGCCTGCCCCCAGCAAAAAGTTATCGCCCTGCAAGCCGATGGCGGCGCCATGTACACGGTGCAATCGCTGTGGACCATGGTGCGGGAAAATTTGGACGTGACGGTAGTTCTTCTCAACAACAGTTCCTACGCTATTCTCAATATTGAAATGGAGCGTGTGGGTGTTGTAAATCCTACTGAAAAGGCGCGATCTCTACTTGATTTGAGTAATCCCACTATTGACTGGGTACAAATCGCCCAAGGAATGGGAATGACGGCTCAGCGTGCAGAAACTGTCACTGATTTTGATCAGCAATTTGCCGATGCGATGCAGCAGCGAGGACCACGGCTTATTGAAGTTATCTTGCCGGGTTATACCCATTCCATTCCCCAGGGGTAATTCAAACGCAGGAAATAAGCGGTTAGGGAGACACCCCAAACCTTGCCGGCCGTCCCATCATTCAGTGAGTTAAAAACGATGTTGGAAGGGCGTTTTAGCAGCGAGATTTGCTCGACAAGCCCATTACACGCCAAAGCCTTGGGGTCACGACAGCCGTCACTGAGTCGGTGGTACTATGGCGCTCAATAAATAACGATCCTGAATACATGCCTCTGCGTATTACTCGAGGTCAATAGAGGGTTTCCATTCATGGCTTTCGCGTCTCCCATGGTGTCTACAACGTCCTTATATCTGCGCATCAAACGCAGAGGACGAATGGCGGCACTGGTGTGTGTAACAGTCATGGGAACTTTAGTGACAGCGGGATGCAGTGATCGGGCGAATAACAGCTACAATGGAGCCGAAGGCTTTCGCCAACGCAACAGTGTCACCAATGTTGTCACCGAAGCCATTGCTGAGCAGCCACTCATTGAAACTATTCAAGCGGTTGGTACCGCAAGAGCCGTGCACAGTGTTGTGCTCTACCCAGAAGCTGCAGGCATCGTGCGCGCCGTGTATCTCAATGCCAATACTTGGGTCGATGCCGGGGATACCTTACTTGAGCTGGACAATCGAGACGAGCGTTTAGCCGTTGAATTAGCCGAGGTACAGCTGGCCGACGCCGAGCGATTGGTTCGACGCTACAAACAGGTAAATCTTGAGACGACCAATCTTCCGGAAAGCCAGATAGACGCCGCAATCGCGACGGCCGATACCGCGCGCATCACATTAGACCAAGCTCGCGTCACATTGGACCGGCGCTTCATCCGGGCCCCCTTTGCGGGTGTTGTGGGTATTACTGAAATCGACTCGGGGGATCGTATCGATACTAGCACCCAAGTCACCACTCTCGATGACCGTAGCCAACTTCTGGTGAACTTTGTTGTTCCCGAGGTTTACGTGGGTAAAATATTACCGGGCACGGCTGTCGACGTCAGACTTTGGGACAGGGCAGATCAACCCCTTTCAGGAAAAATCATTGCCGTTGATTCAAGAATCGATCCGACCTCTAGAGGTTTTACCGCCAGAGCCTCCATCGATAATACGTCAGATGCTTATCGCCCTGGCATGGCTTTTGAAATCAGTGTGCGTGCGGAACGTGGTGCTTTTAAAGCCGTCCCCGATGTCGCCGTTCAATGGGGCGCGGATGGCGCCTATATCTGGACATCGATGGACGGCAAAGCAGTCCGCCAGGACGTGCAACTCGTCAAGCGCATCGCCGGTGAAATACTTATTGAGGCTGATGTCCCTTTAGGCACACGAGTCGTCACCGAAGGCGTCCAAGCCGTCCGAGCTGGCGCAACACTGAAAGACCTCAATCCCTTAAGCGGCGGTGACGACACGTCCAGGACTGCGGCAGAACTCCGACCGGCCTCCGACGCTCTCAATAATGGGTGATCGACTGGGCGCCGGTTTAGGCGGGGGTCTCCCCGAATTGGGGGTTAAGCGGCCCCTTCTCACCCTAGTATTAAATCTACTTATTGCCATAGCGGGAATTGCAGCCCTCATGGCGATTGAAGTGCGCGAGTTACCCGATGTGGACAGGCCATTGGTGACTGTTCGGGCACAGCTCCCCGGAGCGTCGCCAGAAACAATGGATGCCGAAGTCACCCGACTCCTCGAAGGGGCGGTAGCGCGGGTCACCGGAGTTCAAGAAATCAACTCGTCCAGCGAAGAAAACAACACGCGTATTTGGGTCGAGTTCCGTCCGGGTACTAGTGTTGACAAAGCGGCTTCTGATGTACGCGAAGCGGTGAGTCGCATCGAACGTGAACTCCCCGATGCCATCGAGGCTCTTTCAATTTTCAAGGCCGATCAGCAGGGAGATGAAATTCTCCGAATTGCGGTAAAAGGTGACAACCTTAACGAGGAGGCGCTAGCACGACGGATCGAGCAAGATATCGTGCCACGCTTTATCTCCCTGCCCGGCGTTGCCGACGTTCCTTTATTTGGCGCTCGCGAACGGATCTTAAGGGTTATTCTCGACCCCCTCAGATTAACCAGTTACGGGCTCACTGTGACCGACGTGGCTACTGTACTCCGGGGCGCCCCTTTAGACGTGCCCGCGGGCAGCTTTCGCGCGGGAGAGCAACAGCTTCTGGTACGAGCCGATGCGGCCGTCACCAGCGAACAGGATATCGAGTCCCTAGTCATACGCGATGGTATTCGAGTGGGCGATGTGGCCCGAGTGGCATTTTCTCCGGCAGATGCCAACAGCATCGTGCGTCTCAACGGTGAACGGGTTGTCGGCATTGGTATTGTCAGGCAGGCCGGCTCTAATACCATTGAAATCTCCGACGGGGTGAAAGCGGCCATTGAAGTTATCAATGCTGGCTCAGAAGACCTCAAGCTGTCGATCATTTCAGATAACGCCGTCTTCATCCGCGGCGCGGTCAAAGAGGTGCTGTTTACACTGGGGATTGCCGTGTTGGTAGTCATTGGCACCATTAGGTTATTTTCTGGCTCGATGCGACTCACCTTGATCCCCGCTGTTGCCATACCGATTTCGTTATTAGGCACTATGGCCGCCTGCTGGCTGCTCGGGTTTTCGATCAACATTCTTACCCTACTTGCTTTGGTATTGGCCACAGGATTGATTGTCGATGATGCCATTGTGGTACTTGAGAGTGTGCAAAGACGACGCGCTGCGGGTGACCCCTCAAGTGTGGCCGCGGTTGTTGGCACCCGTCGTGTCTTTTTTGCGGTCATTGCGACCACCGCCGTGCTCGTGGCGGTTTTTATTCCTATTGCCTTTCTACCCGGGACTGCAGGTCGTTTGTTTCGGGAGTTTGGCTTAATGCTTGCCATTGCAGTTGCGGTCTCCTCTTTTGTGGCCTTGAGTCTCGTGCCCGCGGCGATGGCTAAGCTTGCCACACATAACCCGCGCTCCCGCCAGGCGGACGCGCTAGGAGGGCTCCTCAGCCGTTTTTATGAGCGAAGCCTGACGCAGGTGTTGCGTTGGCCTGTTGTTGCATTACTCGTTTGTATGGGCGCCGCTAGCGCCGCTGGAGCCCTATATTGGCAGTTAGATCGAGAGTTACTGCCTACAGAAGACCGCGGCACCCTGAATATATTTTCCAGAGGACCCGATGGTGTTGGCTTGGCTTACGTTGAACGCCAGGGCGACCAACTGGAAAATATATTAGTACCTCTAATCGACAACGGTGAAATTGAAAGCCTCTACACCGTGATTGGCCGGTGGGATCCTAATATCGTTTTTATCAATGCCCGGCTAGTACCTTGGGATCAGCGAGAACGCACTCAACAAGAGATTGCCGCCGAACTCAAACCTTTATTTGCCGATATCCCCGGCATGACAACACGAATTTTTAGCGGTAACTCGCTCAATATTCGCGGCGCGTCTACCGGAGGTATTAGCCTGGCGCTACTGGGTACCGATTACGACAGCTTGTTTGCCTCGGCGAGAACCTATAGCGATGCCATTCGTGAACAGCTTACTAGTGTTAGCAGGCCGCGAGTGAGCTATGACCCATCTCAACCCCAACTGTCGGTGCAAATAGACCGCGAGCGCGCTTCTGATCTGAATGTGTCACTCGACGATGTAGCTCAAACACTGCGCGTTATGGTCGATGGTTTCCGAGTCGTTGACCTTAATGTCGATGATCAAACAGTGCCTATTGTGCTCGAGGCCGGTGCCGACAAAATCAATGATCCCAGCGACTTGGTGAACTTGTATATTCGTACCCAAGGTAACGCCGTTATCCCTCTATCAAGCGTGGTGACCCTTGCTGAACGCGGCGTAGCAGGCCAGCTAGATCGACGCCTGCAACGGCGCGCTATCGAAATAGATGTCGAGGTAAAGTCCGGGGTTGCGCTGCAAACAGCCATTGATGATCTGATGAGCCTTGCGCAGGCGGTTTTGCCCGCCGATATCTCCGTCATTACCCGCGGAGAGGCGGCGGCTCTCGAAGAGGCGTCCCGTGACACGCTCATGAGTTATGGCTTTGCGCTATTGGTGGTCTTTTTGGTACTCGTCGCTCAGTTTGAAAGTGTGACCTCTGCAGTGGTCATCATGACCATCGTACCCTTCGGTCTCGCCGCTGCCATTTTCGCACTATTTATGACCGGCACCTCACTCAATATTTACTCCCAGGTCGGCTTGGTTATGCTGATTGGCTTGATCGCTAAAAACGGTATTTTACTCGTTGAATTCGCTGACCAGTTGCGCGATGAGGGGCTCTCGGTGCGTGAAGCGATCGCAGAAGCCGCCCACACTCGATTACGCCCTATCGCCATGACGCTGGTCTCGACGATTGTAGGGGCTGTTCCACTGATATTAGCCTCGGGGCCCGGATCTGAGGCCCGGGAAGCCGTAGGTTGGGTGGTCTTTGGCGGACTGGGCCTAACCGCGATATTCACCCTCTACCTAACACCGGTGGTGTACCTAGGGATTGCACGACTCGCAAAGCCTCGGGGCACCGCAAAAAAGCGTTTGGAATCGGAGCTGGCCAGCTTGAACAACTAGCGCTTACACCAGCACCACACTCATCACCGGGATGAGACACAAATTCCACGCAACAAAACAACGCTCTTCGACTCATAATCGATTGGTCGTAGGTTCATTTCCTATTTTTTGAAATGCCCTTGGGCGACAGAGCTTTGATTCCTGCCGCCAACATCGCAGGATTTGCGAACAGTACTGATGATTCGTGCCAAATCAGTCGCCAAGTAGCAAAAAGCGACAACGATGACCGATGTGGTTTACACCGCCGCACTCGTTTTAATACTTTGGTGCTTCCACGATTTATGGCTGCTGAGGACTTTCGAGGGCGCTGGGCCTCAAATGAACAACTCACCACAGAAAAAATAATGGGAGAACCCACGATGTCAGATTCCAATATCGAAAAAGTCGCCATGATCGGCGCCGGCACGCTAGGTGGACAGATCGCTTGGCACAGCGCGTATATGGGTAAGCAGGT
>CALKNZ010000007.1 GCA_938091995.1 uncultured Luminiphilus sp.
ACTTCGCCATAACCCACAATGCCCGTATCGGTTACCAGCTTCACAAAAATAAAATAACGCCCACCAAAGCGCGGTGGTGGATTGGCGACGACGAAGGTTTCGAACTCTTTAATCACCATTAAAAAATAACCACGTTACGTAGTGCCTCGCCCCGTTTGACCGAAGCAATGGCTTTATTAATGTCCTCTAATGCGTATCGCCCGCTGATCATCTGATCGAGCTTGAGCTCACCGCTTTGATACAAAGCCGCTAACTTAGGAATGTCGCGCCTCACCGATCCTGACCCCATCTTAGATCCCAGTACAGACTGACCTCGAGCTGCCAATTCGCCGGGGTCATACTGTGCCATAACACCCGATGCTGGCATTCCAACAATAACAGCAGTGCCAGACTTCCCCAGCAAATTGACTGAAAGCTCAATGGCCGCCTTCGCACCCACAGTGACAAATACATAGTCAACGCCGCGACCACCAGTGAGGGCCATAACCTGTTCGATACAGTCCTTTTCAGCGCTATTAACACCGTGTGTCGCTCCAAACTGCTGGGCCAGCTCCAACTTATCGTCGAGTAAATCGAGTGCGATAACCTGTGACGCACCGGCATGGACCGCACCCTGAATGCTGTTAATCCCCACACCGCCACAGCCTATGACAGCCACCGTACTGCCCGCCTTAACCTGTGCAGTATTAACCACGGCACCAAAGCCCGTTAGCACACCACAGGCTAATATGGATGCAACGTCCAATGGAATATCTTCGGGAATCACACAAACCTGACTTTGCTCTACGACCACCTGCTCGGCAAAAGCGCCACTATTGAGCCCTTGGGAGACGACTTGGCCGCTGCTATCAGATAAGGGGCTTTGCTGGTCCAAAGGAAAAACACCGTCGCACTGGGTTTCAATTGACTGATTACAATAGTGACAACTACCGCAAGAGCGAATAAGTGTTACCACCACAGGATCCCCCGGCTTCAAATTTGCGACACCAGGCCCGATGGACTCCACGACACCTGACGCCTCGTGACCATACACTGCGGGTAAATCACCACCCCAACCGCCATCAACCAAAATGACATCGCTATGACAAATGGCGCAAGCAGCTAACCGGACCTTGACCTCACCCGCGCCAGGTTCTGCAATTTTTATATCTTCGATGGTTAGAGGCTGCCCAAAGGCCCGGCAAACTGCCGCTTTCATTTTTCGTTTTCCTTAGGCCGTCAATCCAGTAATTTACACACTTTAACGCGCTGATTTTATCTATTTTTTTGTTGGCAAGAAGGATACCACCAGGATGCGGGTAGGATTTATTGGATTAGGTAATGTGGGATCCAAGCTGGCGGGCAGTCTGCTCCGCAATGAGATTCCCTTAGTCGTTCGAGATCTCGATCAGGCGCTGGCACAACCGTTTCTAGACGGGGGCGCGCAATGGGCCAACTCCCCTGCTGAAATGACAGAAGCCGCTGATGTGATCATTACCTGTTTGCCCAGTCCAAAGGCCTGCGCGGAAGTTATGGAAGCCGAAGACGGCGTCATTGCAGGCCTGAGGCCCGGCAAGATCTGGATAGAAATGAGCACCACCGACTACCGTGAGGTACAGCGCTTGGGGCACAAGGTCGCGCAGACTGGCGCAGACCCCGCTGACTGCCCGGTTTCTGGTGGCTGTCATCGCGCCGCCACCGGCAACATCGCTATTTTAGCCGGCTGTGAACGGCCGGTGTTTGAGACAATCTTGCCGTTATTAACGGTTCTAGGACGACGGGTTTTACACAGTGGCCCCCTGGGCAGCGCATCAAAAATAAAGGTAATGACCAACTACCTGGCAACCGCCAATTTGGTAACCCTCTGTGAGGCGCTGGTAACGGCCCAACAGTCGGATCTAGATTTGGCTACCGTTTACGAAGCTATTCGCATCTCGTCGGGTAATTCTTTTGTTCATGAAACCGAAAGTCAGGTCATCTTAAATGGCAGCCGTGACATTAACTTCACCATGGACCTCGTGTTGAAAGATATCGGCTTATTTCAAAGCATGGCCGATCAGGCCGGTGTACCCCTGGAAATTTCTCCACAATTGATCAAGATCTTCGAAGACGGTCAGGCGCGTTTTGGTGAACGCGAGTGGTCGCCCAATATTATTCGGCGCCTTGAAGAAGCCTGTGGTGCGCAGGTGTTAGCAGAGGGCTTTCCCGCACAAATGCATGACGACGAGCCCGAGGAGCCGGGGTATGAAGTGGTACCGCCGGGCAAGGGCAACAACGCCTATGAGCTATGAGTTCAAGCACCTCACTTCCCATGAGCTATTCCTACCCTATAAGCGCGAGTACACAAATCAGCGAGTTTGTTATGGTAGGCCGATCGAGTACGGCACCTCTGACTTAGGATCTATGACACCATGAGAAATATCTATCACACCTTATTACTAACCGGCGTAGTACTGGCCGCACCGCTGATTGCCAGCGCTGATAGCGACCAGACCGCCGGGGATTGGTTTAAGAATTCTTACGGTCCCCTATGGGCAGACACTCCCTACCAAAATATTGAAGGGATTTTGACGCACTATCATAGCGAGATCGTGACCCATGGCTCGGACGGGTCGCTCAGCACCACGCCCAGCCGAGAATGGCTTAAAGCCCCCATGGATAGCTGGCAGGAAGAAGGCTGGATTCGTGCCGAATTGACAGAGATGACGGCTACTACTATCAATGCCGCAACCTCTGGCGTGATGACCGTTTGGACCGACTACTACGCCGGCGATGTTACCGAAACAAGCTGTGGCTGGTATTTGGTGGATGCCATTAACGGTGAATGGAAAATCACCCATTACGCCGACACACCCTGTCCCTAATCCAATACTAAAAAACCGCGCGAGCTTTACGATTGAAGTGAGTGCTTGTTAAACATGATTAAAGCGAGGATCGACCCGTGACACGGAAGACCGATAAGCAGTTGGGCATGCATCGATCCATTACGCGCCGGGATTTTGTTCAGGGTAGCAGCCTAGCGGTGCTGGGCGCTGTCACCTCGAGTACTGTCGGTGTCACCGCAGCCGCCACTGCGGGCGCTACCTCAGAACACTCGTCCGGCCGTTACTACCCCCCCACCAAAACCGGTATGCGCGGCTCTCACAACGGAGCCTATGAAGTAGCCCATGCCCTTGCAAGACAGGGCGCAAGTTTTGATAAGCCCGAAGATACCGGTGAGGAATACGATCTTGTGGTTGTCGGCGCCGGCATTTCTGGCCTCGCCGCAGCTCATTATTATCGTAAGCGCTTTGGTGACGACACGCGCATTTTGCTGCTTGAAAATCATGACGATTTTGGCGGGCACGCCAAGCGTAATGAATTTCATCAGGGTGGCAGCATGGTGCTCTCCCTTGGCGGCACTCACAATCTTGAGTGGTGGCAGTTTAGTGATGCCGTAAAAGACTTTATGGATGAATTAGGCGTTGATGTTAAGGCCATGCTCAAGAACATGGATTTCGATTACGGGCAGAGCGCACCAAACAGCCCCGCTATGTGGTTTGACGAAGCAACCTATGGCGTCAACCGACTGGTGCCGCGCCTCGATCTCAACTTGCGGCTGTCTGCCGACACGATCGATCTTATCCCCATTTCTGAAGCAGGACGTGAATCACTGAAGGCTTTTTACGGACGCAACGATGATGTTTTCGCCGAGCTCAGCGAATCTGAAACCGATGAGCTGCTATCCAGCATTAGCTACCCCGATTTTTTGCGCCAATATGGCGGCCTTACTGAAGACGCGGTACAGCTCTTTGACAAAAAAGAGCACGGCGCCTGGGGCATTGAAATGCGCGCACTCTCCGCCAACGACGCAATCTGGGACGACAACCCTGGTCGCCACTTAATGGGTGAAGACTGGTCCTATGAAGGCCGTGATTATCCCGCGGCGCTGTGGCCCGATGGCAATGCCAGTTTAGTCCGCCTTATGGTGGCGGGCTTACTGCCCCATGTGGCACCCAACGTGACCCCCGACAATGTCGCCCTCGCCGACTTTAACTACGCCTTCCTTGATGAGCCGGAACGTGCCGTACGTTTGCGCCTGAATGCGACCGTGGTGAACACAGTCCACACCGAGTCGGGTGTGGCCATGACCTATGTCAAAGATGGGCAGTTGAAAAAGGTGTCCGCTAAACATGGCGTGTTGGCCTGTTACCACAGCGTCATTCCCCATTTATGCCCCACATTGCCAAACTCGCAAAAGGACGCACTCACCTATCAGGTCAAAATACCGCTAATCCTGACCAATGTACTAATTCGCAATACCGATGCGCTCGATAAGTTGGGTGTGGACGGCATCGGTTGCCCGGGGCGCTTGCACGCCCGCCTCTTTTTATTCCGCGGTATCAATAACGGCGGCTACGAACATGCCATGGACGATTCGGGTCCGGTTTCGCTAGTGTTTTGGGGTTCTGTATCGCCCCCCGATGACGCTATTGATCTAAAGAGTCAGTTGCGCGCATCGCGACAGAAGCTGCTCGATTTGTCCTTTGAGGATTTTGAGCGGGAAGTTCGCACGGTCCTTAACGACCTCTTAGGCCCCGAGGGATTTGACGTCAACGAAGATATCCTCGCCATTACGGTTAACCGCTGGCCCCATGGTTATGCCTATGAGTACATGGATCTTTGGGACCCAGACTGGGCGGAGGGTGAAGCCCCCCACGAAATCGCCCGCCAACCCTTTGGTGCCATTGCCATTGCCAACTCTGATGCGGGGGCATCGGCCTATACTCATGTCGCGATCGATGAAGCCTACCGAGCCATCAGTGAATT
>CALKNZ010000008.1 GCA_938091995.1 uncultured Luminiphilus sp.
ATGATCTGCTTGAACCAATCCCTAATCACCTGCTGTGCTTGGCTGATCTTGGTATAGAGGCTGAGCTCGAAAGTGCGAGACAGTTACTGGGACGAATCGTCGAAGAGGCGTTTTCTGGATTTGCCTATAAACGCATTTGCACTGCTTACCGCTGGCTTGGCGTTGCCGCAGTTGCGCCCGCCCCCTGTGGCGCTTTTGCCGATGATATCGCCATGCAAGTGTTGTTTCAGCCCAGCGTACTGCGTCGAGGTCTGAGAGAGGCACCGTGGAGCCTCCTGCAACAATTATTCGTTTACCTGAAGGTCAATCCATCGGAAGCGCTGTTGTCCTACGCCCAGGCACTATTGCTCGAAGTGCTAGGTAGCCAAGCACGGTCTGATGCTTTTAAAGTTGCAGATGCGAATTTCCACGAGGTTCTGCTCAGTGTGGATGTTTGCTGCCGTGCACTGCAAGCGGGACAAGCAGTTCGCGAAAAATCACTCGACAGAAAAGCTCGACCACTGCCTTTCTTAAGGGCCAGCGCAGTAGCCAAAGTAACGGGTGGGGAGTTTAGCCCACCGTTAAAACAAGATTATGCTTATCCAGAACTGACTTTTTCGACGGCTTATCTAAAGCGAACCGGCATCTTTGTCGGTCGAGACAGTCATTGGGGATTTGAACCCAGCGACCAGCGTGAATTGACGCAGGCTATTGAAAAGGGCGCTTCACTGGTGATCGTATCCGATCAAGAACGCGCACCCAACGGCCAATATTTGTCGGTGCAAAATACCTTTACTGCCTTGGTAAAATTAGCTTTGGCTCGAAGAGAGACCTTTCGAGGACGGGTAGTAGGGGTCACCGGCAGCGTGGGTAAGACAACGGTTTGCTCAATGGTGACCTCTTTGCTTGAGGTGCATGGCGAGGTTTACAAAAACATCTCCAATTTTAATCATCAACCCGGAGTTCCAAAGAGTGTCGCCAATATTCCAAGGTCTGCGCGTTACGCAGTGATCGAAATGGGGATGGGAGCTCAGCGAACGATTCTTCCCAAAGCTCTCATGGTGCGCCCTCACACGGCTGTGGTGACAGATATTCAAGCAGACCATATGGAGTTTCACGAGTCCATTGGTTCCGTGGTGACCACAAAAATGGAGGTCATTTGGGGGCTGGAGTCAGGGGGAACGGTGGTGCTTAATCGTGATTCAGAGCATTTCCCCACAATGAATGGTCTCGCGTTACAACGATCAGATATTAATGTGTTGACGTTTGGACGGCATCCCCTAGCCGATATCCGAGCTGAAGATATCGTGTTATGCCCCACACAGTCGAAGATTAAAGTGTGCGTATTTGGAAAAACGCTCAATTACACTTTGGGTCTGCCGGGTATGCACATGGTTTTCAATAGCCTAGTCGCTGTCGCGGTTCTTGTGGCAGAGGGTGTCGACTTGGGAGCGTCGCTCCCTGCTTTCGAGAAGATTAAAGCAGAAAAACGGCGGAACCAGCAGCTGAGAGCCATCTTGTCCAACGGTGCGCAAATTCAAATATTAGACGATAGCTTCAATACGAATCCTGCGTCGATTAGGTCAAATCTTCATGTACTTGGATTGATGCAACCCGAGGCCGATGGGCGCCGCATCTTGGTCCTGAGTGATATGGGAGAAATGGGAAGCGACGCGCTGCATTACCATACGGCACTGGCTGAGGATATTAATGAATCCCAGGTCGATATATTCCTGTCGATTGGAGAGCATTGTCGAGCACTTGATAAGCTGATTAATAATCGCATAACGCATAAAAATCTTGCGTCACCGGAAAAGCTCGAGGGATTGTTACAGGCATTGTTGCGCGATGGCGACATTATTTCTTTCAAGGGCTCTGCGCGTAAAACAATGATGGTGGATCTCATAAAAGGTTTTACCGACGGGCGACCGCATCAAAAAGCCCTGTCAGAAGCACCGTCATTGGTTGAGTTTTTTAATCGCAGATTCAAAGAGGATGCCTACAATTTAACGAAGATTTCAGAACAAGAAAAACACGCGATTGGATATTTAGTACAACAAACAATTGCATTGGACAAAAGCGCTTCCGATGACTTGTGGCTCGTGGACTTCGGCTGCGGCGATGGGCGTTTGCAACCGCTCTATAACCTTCTGGCCGAAACCTTCAGCACGGTGAAGTTCCATATTCTCGGCGTAGACTTCGCGGTAGAGGCTTTGAAAGCATATCGAACACGCTGTATCGAACAGGGATTCGATACGTCGACGAAGCCAATGAAGATTGCGGGCGTGTCAGACTCTCAGCGACTAGGTTCATTAGAGCGCGGTAACATCACGATTGATTTTTTAGAAGGTGGTGTCGAGGCGCTGAGCGAGATGACGCTCAGACCTGACCAACGCTGTGAAATACTTGTGGCGGCGGGTGTACTGTGTCGTGTGTTAGGTGAGCATTGCCGTCGCGAAATGGTTGAGGCCTTTAGTCGCATTGCTTTTTCGGCATTTGTTTCCATGCCAACCCGGGACGAATTTAAAAGCATACAGCGCGAGTTCAATACGTTACGCCGAGAGCGCTTGCAATTAATAAATGAGATCAAAAAGGCTAATAGAGAAGATAGTGCTGAAATTGAGGCTGCGAAGCGGCGATTAGTAACGATCGAAGAGGTGTTGAAAGATGCACTGGTCGATGGCGAAATTTATTATTCTGCGAAGCGCGTGCGAGGTTTTGGAGAAAAAATTCCAGAACTTAAAGACCATAAAATACCCTATTTTTCAGCGACTGAAACACAGGCGCAACAGGTTATAGACTATGGCGCTTACAACAGCACCTCGGTAACCCAGGGCGCTTTCGGGGGACATAGCCGTTGGATGATTTGTCTGGGAAGTCACAGTTTTTCTATAGATTCAAATGAGATCGGTAAGGCAGAGAGCAAAGGAGCCTAGGTATGGATGGTGTTGGAGACGGACTACAAGCAGGTAATGCGCGTTGGTCTTTTGGCGGAAAAACGGCGCTGCAATTCGATGATCATGTTTCTAAGTCGGTACCGATGTATACCGAAGGCCATCAAATTGTTTGTGATCTCAGCGATTTTTTCTTGTCTGCAGGCTCTACGTGTTACGAGTTGGGGTGCTCTACGGGAGAACTCACGATGAAACTTGGCTTGCACAATCAAGGCAAGGATCAGACTCGCTTCGTCGGCATCGACCTTGAACCCGCCATGATTGATTTGGCCAAGCAAAAAACAGCGGACCTGGACCTTGGGTTGATTGATTTTGTCGTTGACGATGTACTACAGGCCGATATCAGCAATGCTGATCTTGTTGTTGCCTATTACACCGTACAGTTCATTAGGCCTAGTGAACGCCAGCGGCTTATAGATCGGATCTATAGCGCTTTGAATTGGGGAGGCGCTTTTTTGTTGTTCGAAAAGGTTCGAGCTAATGATGCGCGTTTTCAAGACATCACCACCAGTTTGTACAATGAATACAAAATTGCGCAGGGTTATAGTCCAGAGGAAATTTTCAGCAAATCTAGAAGCCTGAAGGGCGTGCTTGAGCCGTTTTCTACTCAGGGTAATTTAGATTTGATGGCTCGAGCGGGCTTTCAGGATGTTTTATCAATTTTTAAATATTTATCTTTTGAGGGCTTTTTGGCAATTAAGTGACGGAGCAAGTGCCGATTTAATGCTAAGGTTTCCGGCAATTTTAGGGTTTCTCATGGGCGCTTTACTGCTGGGGGAGACTGTCGGCCACTCATAGCCTATCAATTTATAAACACCCAATGCGGCGAACTGATAGGTAACTGAATACCCGGCCCACAGTCGGTCAGCGTCACTCTGCTTGACTACAGGTGTTCGCAATTAAGGAGGAATTATTGTGCTGTTTCAAAAGCTTTCAATGCTGGTCTTTGCCCTAATGTTGGCGGTCGTGTGTCGTGCTCAGCCGTCGGAGATGGATGTTCTTGGCAAGGTTGATGAACTACGTCCCGGTCTCCTACAGGGCTATCTTCACGGGCAGCCCGTTCTCAATAGCGCGGTATTTCTTCCTGCCCCACCTAAACCCGGCAGTGCACTCGAAATGGCCGATCTTGCGGCCAATAAAGTCGCACTGACGCTGCAAGGCACGCCGCGCTGGGAGTTGGCTGCGCATGATGCTGAACTGACTTTCCCAGAAGCGGCGACCACCTTCCAATGTGCCTTGGGTCGAGTCATCAGTGAGGCGGATTCTCCGGTACTTAATCGACTGATTCGTCGTTCGCTAGCAGATTTTGGTATGGCAAGTTATCCCGCAAAGCAGATGTACCAGCGATCCCGACCGTTTCTGATAAATGAGCAACCTATTTGCACGCCCACCGAGCGTGAGATGTTGGTCAATGATGGCTCCTATCCCAGTGGTCACAGTGCCGTCGGCTGGGGGTGGGCATTGGTACTATCTCAAGTATTTCCAGAAAAGGCAGAACCGATCCTTGCCCGTGGCAGGGAGTATGTTTATAGCCGCCAAGTTTGCAACGTGCACTGGCAAAGTGACACGCTGGCAGGGATGACCGTCGGCGCGGCGGTTTTTGCGCGATTACAAAATGATCCCTTGTATCTCGCTACTTTAGCGGCTGCCAAGGCGGAGGCTCAGAGTACTTCGCCCACGAGTCTGTCAGGCGATGCCTGCCAGCTTGAGGTCGAGGCTATCGCCTACAAAAACCCTTAGGCGGCTTCAATAGCCCAGTTTAATGCTGGCACCTATCCGGATAAAATTTCGGTTGGCGTACTCAGGCTAATCGCTTTAATTCGCTAAAAGTGGGGTCCGTTGCTTGCGACCCCGGTTAGCCAAACGAGAACAGCCAGCTTAACGACTATTCAAGTTCCCAGACCCGTGCTTTAAAGCTCTTTGCTCTGAGATCGACAGTAGAAATATGCAGAATTCGACTGCTATTGTCGTCATCAAAGCCATAAACCTTCAGGTTAGTGCCGTCACGTGACCATAGGCCTAGGGTTTCGCTCTTCTCGAGCGCCCCGGTGTCGTTGATCGCTTGCACAGTGCCGGTGAAATAGCCTTTGGTATTTTCGTCATTGGTGGCGACCATGTTGTGGGTGGCGTGAACTAGACCATACTTTCCGGCGACGCCTTCGTAAGTGATTACCATGCCATCAGATGTCATGCTGACGTCACTAATTTCTAGCTCTACATCAATAAAGTTATCAAAGCTTTGATCTTGTGCAGTCACTAAAAATGGGGTCAGAGACAGCATAAAAGCCAGTACGAATTTGTTGATCATGGTTGAATCCTTGGGTGAGTTTCAGTGTCTTATGGCTGGTTGAAGCCGCAGGTGGTCCAGCATAACTGTAAATTTGAGACGCAGGCAAAAACTTCGGTAGCTTAAAAGTTTTAGGGGTCTCGGGGATGGTGACGCCGTTCTGAAGCCAAAGACTTAAAAATATCTCCGCTGGCTAAATGTTAAGCGTGCACTGACGGAGCTTTGGGCGTATTAGCGATAGCGCTCAAACCAAGCCAGAATATGATTCACTTTACTAATGAGATTTGAGGGGCGCTTATAAATGCTGTGGCTTGCGCCCGGTATCCGGACCATGAGGGTATCGATACCTCGATGCTTGAGTGCTTGATAGTACTGTTCGGTTTCACTGATTGGAGTGCGATAATCGAGTTCACCGGTAAGCAGTAAAGTGGGGGTAGAGACATTACCCACAAGAGATAGGGGCGACCGATTCCAGTAGCTTTGGATGTCCTCCCAGGGAGCGCCAGCAAACCAGGTGGTGGCGAAGTAATAATTAAGATCAGCCGTGAGTACAAAGCTGGCCCAATTGATAACCGGTTTGGCTACTGCAGCAGCTCTGAAGCGATCGGTTTTGCCGACAATCCAAGCGGTTAGAACACCACCGCCAGAACCCCCGGTCACGAATAGCTGGTCGCGGTCTATGTAGCCTTGCTCGACTAAGGTATCGACCCCGGTCATCAAGTCATCATAATCGTACCCGGGGTAGGCCAGATCAATGCTATTGGCAAAGGCCTCCCCATAGCTCGTGCTGCCTCTTGGGTTGGCATATAAAACAACGTAACCCGCGGCGGCATACAACTGGGCCTCGGTGCTAAAGTTTGGGCCGTAAGCCGTGTGAGGGCCGCCATGGATCTCAAGGATCAGCGGATATCTTCTGCTCGGATCAAAGGCTGGTGGTTTCATGACCCAACCCTCAATGATCTGGCCGTCATGGGAGGAGTGCCAGGTTAACGCCTCGGTAGAGGCAAGTGCCTTGTGTCCGAGTAAGTCGCTGTTAAGGTCGGTGAGTGCTATCGGTGGTTTATTCGATTGGAGGCGTATTAAATCTGCCGGCTTTTGGTCGCTGCCCACAGTTGCGACAAGTGTATCGTCACCATTTACCGAGAATGTACCGCTAGTGTAAGGGCGGCCTATGCTGGTCCCACCGAGTGGTGTGTCTATCTGACGCTGCTGGCCGTCAAGGGATATGCTCGCTATTCGCGCCAAGCCGTGATCATCGTATTTGATCCAGAGTTTTTCACTGTCTGCGGCCCAGTGAATCTCATCTATGGATCGATCAAAGTCGGCCGTCAACGAGCGACTTTTACCCGTTGCCAAATCCATCATGATGAGTTGATTGGGATTATAACCTTGCCGCTGATCCGCAGAGGTTAAATAGGCCAGCAGCCGGCCGTTAGGTGAAATGGCGGGGGAGAATTCTGCTCCCGAATGTTGGGTTATGGGCTCTAATTTTGCGTCTAACAGTGACACTAAAAAGAGGTCGCTTTGTTGGGGCTGATATTCATGATCATCGCGACGATTACCGCTGAATAAAATAGCGCGGCTATCATGTGTCCAAGCGATACCCGTATTCATAGGGTAGTCTGCATGGGTGAGTTGGCGTGGTGTACCGCCCTGAGCGGGAATGACAAAAAGCTGCTTGCTGCCACGGGGGATATTGCCGACACCGTCCTGACGGTAATGCATCTGATCAACAACAACCGCCGGGTCTGCCCAGTCAGCCCCTTTAGGTTTTACCGGCATCTCTGTCAATTTAGGTGCTGGGCTAGGAACCCTTCGCGTGAAGGCGATCAATTTGCCATTTGGGGACCAGCTAATGTCTGAAGGTGCATCTGCCAGCGTGGTGATTTTGGTGGTAGCTCCAGTGTCCTGCCAGCGGATAAACAGTTGTGTCTTGCCCTCGACCTTAGAGAGATAGGCGAGGCGGTCGCCTGAGGGTGACCAACGGGGTGAGGAATGTTGGCCTTCGCCACTGACTAGAGGCTGGTGTTTGATGCCATCGGTGTCTACTTGCCAAATAGTGCGATGCGCTCTGTCGGTCATAATATTCATTGAGACACGAACATAAGCGACCTGTTTCCCGTCAGCAGACACTTGAGGGTCATCGGCATACTCCAATCCAAAAACATCCGCAGCTTCAAAGGTTGCGAGGCCCGACGCCAAAGTGGGCATCACATGCACACTCGACAGCAAGCCCAGCGTTAATAAAGCCGCATGGAAGCAACTTTCAAGGGACGATCTTGTTGCAGCCAACCCGGACACATGTAGAGCTTTAGCAAGTAGACAAAACATAGGGGCCTCTCATTCGTTGTAATGGCACTGAGTATCTCCGACGCGCATCGCTCGTGGAAGGTCTGTTTAAAGGGTTGTGTTTTACCCGCATAATACTTGGGATACTTTATGAGGAGTGGATTTATGCAGCCGGTCGCATCTTTAAAATTTATGGCCACGCTCACAGCGCAATTGGGCGACCAGATAGTCGTTGGTGAAGGGCCTCGTGGCTCCCGTGTTGTTATCGATGTGCCGTCGGTATCGTTAGTCGGTGACAAAATTAATGCGTCTTTGGCCACCCAAGACGCTGCGGATTGGCTGACCCTTAGTGAAAATGGCCAGCTCGGTGCACTGGATGTTCGCATGACTTTAAGGACCGACGATGATGCCTTTATTTATGTCGAGTATCAGGGCCGTGCCAATATGGAGGCAGGTATTATTGCCACTGCGCCAACATTCCAGACTAGCCATGAAAAATATTTATGGCTGAATCGTATTCAGGCGGTCGCTGCGGGCCAGCTCGATAGCAGCGGAAAGTTGGTTTATAACCTTTATGAGGTGCTGGTCGACATCGAGGATTAGGTTTATTGCTGTCGCGACATCATATAACGGTTTGGATAGCTGCACGACTGCAAGGGAGTGTGAGTAACTATTGTTGTGATTTAACGGTGGGTCCATAGGCGTTCGTCGTAAACCGCAACGGTGTAGGCAAAAAGCGTTTTAGAACGCCGTTCTATATCGGGGCGGTGGTTTTAAAGCGCTGTATTAATTGCCGCCTGAACCTAAAAACCTGGCTAAAAGTCTTGCTAAAGGTCTCAATAAAGAATCGATTTGCGGAGTGATTGGCTATGAGCAGCACCTCTTTAACTGCATCTCAACTGCGTGCTATTTATGGCGAGCCTCGAACCTTAGTAGCTGAGGCATGGGCCTCGAGTCTTGAAGCTACGACACGAACCTTTATCGAAGCGAGTCCCTTCGTGCTGCTGTCTTCCACCAATGCGGAGGGTTTTATTGATATAAGCCCGCGGGGAGGGACCCCCGGCTTCATTAAGATTGTCGACAATCACAGTATCCAGTTTCTAGATCAGCTAGGGAACAGGAAGCTCCATACGTTTCGCAACCTCAGCGACAATAGCAAGGTAGGTTTGTGCTTTATGATTCCGGGGGTCAAGGAAGTTTTGCGAGCTCACGGTACCGCGAAGGTAGCCGACAATGTGGCGATGATTGAAAGTATGGGCGGTGTGCCAGAGAAAAATCCTGTGGTCGTCACCATCAATTTACACAAAATTTTTCCTCACTGCTCTAATGCCTTGAATCTCGCTGGTTTGTGGTCACCCGATACCTGGCAAGATGTCAAAGAGGGAGGCATCCCCTCGTTATTGGAGATGGCCCGGGCCTTGGCTGAAGCTCGAAACGCTTAGATTAACCACGTTGATTAAAGCGCTTTGCCTAGGCAGCTAGGACGCTAACCCTGCTGGATGACTTGCGCCTTCGGTTAAAAGACGATGGCGGGCAAATAAAACCGTGCTTTGATGATAGACGTAGATACAAATCTCGCCAACGCATAAAGGGTTATCGCTCGTGTCGATTCATATTTTAGTGTCGGTCATGCTTTTTCTTGGTCTGACGCTCGCAGTCTACTATCGCGTTGGTTTTGCCAATATTTTTAACAGTTATCGTATGTGGTTTCAGCCAGGCTACTGGGTCAACTACAACGTCGTAGAGGCGGTGGCATGGGTAGCGAAAGCGGCGGTCATTCTCCCGGGGTTGATCTGGCAGCGAGAGATTTGGCAATTACACGTCATTACCCTTGCCACCTCGGCCTTACTTATTTGGGTGTCCGAGCGCAAACTTTTACCGACCATGGTCGCCTTCAACACGTTGTGGATTGGCCTGTCTAGCGTGGTAATTGTCCGGAATATGTTCTGAGGTGGCGGTGACGCACTTAGCGTGAGACTGCTGGCTAATTGGTTTTACCCTGAACAGCTAGTTTCGTAACGCCTTTTTAAAAGATCTCTTTAAAGGGACGTAGATCTAATTCCTGAGTCCATGCGGAACGACCTTGAGCATGGAGAGCCATGTAGGCATCGGCAATTTCTTCAAGCTTCAAGGCGCCGTCGTCCCCCAGTCCATCAATGTACTCAGGGAATCGCGTACGTACTTTCTCACCTTCAACGACACCGTCAATTAAAATGTGCGCGACGTGAATACCCTTAGGACCAAACTCTCTGGCGATAGACTGTGCGAGCATTCGCAGGGCGCCTTTGCCAGCGGCAAACGCGGAAAACCCCGCTTTGCCTCGTAGGCTCGCGCTTGCGCCCGTTAACAGCAGCGTCTGCTTGTCGGCGATATTTTGCTGACTCAGCATGAGCTTGATCACTTGCTGCGACACAATAAAACCACCCAGACAGATCACGCGCCACAAATCCTCAAATACGGTGGCGGACACATCGAGAAAAGCTTCGGGTCGATTATTGCCGGCGTTATAGATGGCGAGCTCAAGAGGGTAGCCGCTGGTGGCCACATGATTTACCGCGGCTATGATTTCGCTCTCCATGGTCACATCCGCCAATAAAGGCTCAGCTGAGCCTCCTGCAGACACAATACTGGCAACGACTGCACTCAGTTTTTCGGGGCTGCGGCCATTAACGAACACGTGAAAGCCTTCTTGGGCGGCTCTGCAGCAAAGTTCTGCGCCAACCCCTTCACGGGGTCCTACACCAAATATAACAGCCGCTTTCTTTCGCATTTATCAGTTCGCTCTAATGGGTGAGATGGCGTTTTCTGCCGTTGTATAATGCAGTACGCGCAGCTCTTCATGCCCTGCAAGAATATCGGCAATGTTACCGCACCACTCACCAACTTCACCCAGTTCTGGGCTTTTTCGAGTCCAGTTTTCGGCACTCATGCGTTGCTGTATCGCCACGGCAATCCAGCAGTGCACATAGGTCGTCGGATGAACAATATCCCAGAAAACCGCACGCTGAACGTTATCACAAACATAAGAGGAGTCAGATTCTCCAAGGTATCCGCCGGTATAGCAGCGTTGAAGGATTACTGTAGGGTCCTCTTCTTTCTCGGGCTTAAGGGATTTCGCGAGTTGTGTAACATCAAAGTCAGAGTGTTCGCTAATATCAAAATGAGGATAGCTCTCGTAATTTAGGATGTCATCGAACAGCGTGTGAGCGTCAAATAGTAGGAAGCTTATATCGCTAAATTCACTCTCCAGCCGCGCCAGCATATCGGCCAGTAGCTGGTTGTGAAGATGGGTAAGCTTAGAAAGTTTGGTCGCCAGCAGGCGTCGCCGTTCTGAATCACTGTAGTCCGATTCAATCGCATAGGTAGTATTTTCCAAGACAATAGGGGATAGCCCTAAGTCTGGAAGATTACCCACCAAAATATAGCGAGCGCCCAACGCCGCGAGACTTCTAATTTGCTGCTCTAAGGTATCGATGACTGTTGGAACAACTTTTGGATACCCCTCGGGAGAGTCAACTCTGTCAAGCAATGTTTCGATGGCGCCACTGAAAGGTTCTTTTGCAATGTAATCATTGGCGCCGCCCCAGATCATGACGGCAGTCTTG
>CALKNZ010000009.1 GCA_938091995.1 uncultured Luminiphilus sp.
GTCCAACGGTGCTGTGGCCAAATTTGGTCCACCTAAGTATGAAGACGCCGCGTTTCGTGTGGGCGACGAACATTTCGAAATGCCCATTAAATTACTCGACTAGAGTACAGAGCTAATCCACGGCGTCACTAGCTCATTGAATACCCGTTGCTGCGCTTTCCCAAATTGTTATGGATGATTAGCGGGTACAGTGCGCTGTACTGTTTTATTGTGCCCCGCCGTAAGGGCAAAGCCAGAATTTTTTCCTGGCAGAGAAAGGCAGCTTAGTTGTTCTAATGTCACGGAGATACGTTGTTTAAAGCCGTAGAGTGTTATTCTATAACCCTAATTTGAGCAGGCTGCTATTGAGAGTGAATGAAACCCCTGAAGCAAACTAGCGCTCGTCTGAGGGCATATCTGCTGTCGCTTACTGCAAAGGTTTTTCAAGTTTTTGCGGTGGTTATGCTGCTTTGCGGTCATGTGGTTGCAGCCGATGGTTTAGGCAGCCCGGAAAACTCAGGTGTTATTGGCAGGGAAACGCTTTTTCTGGAGCATCCTGACTTCGAAGAAAATTTTGATCGGTACGAAGTACTTGAGCACGCCGTTAAGATACCCGCTGATGTCAACGTACTGATATTTTTTGGAACCTGGTGCCATGACAGCCAGCGCGAGGTGCCAAGAATGCTAAAAATTTTGGAGGTTGTCGGTTTTCCTGCAGACAATATAGAAATGGTGACCTTGGATTATTCTAAAAATGCCCCGGGGGGCCGCGCCGTAGCAAGTGCCGTTGAGTTTACCCCCACTTTCATTTTCTTCAGGCATCAAACAGAGATCGGTAGAATTGTAGAAAAGCCTGCCACATCCCTCGAAGAAGCAATCAGTGAGTTGCTGGTTCAACAATAGGTGAATCGGCCCGTAAAACTCAGAAATTTTTCATATGTCGTGGTTTATACGGTGTCACCTCACGTTGTTAGCAATGTGTTTGGTGAAGCCATTCGCACATTAAGTTGGAGATTTCACACAAGTGTCTCAAGAAAATAACACGTCGCAATTTCAGGGAAAGACCGCAATTATTAGTGGCGGTGCTGAGGGTATCGGTCTGTCTATGGCAAAGGCCTTAGGCGAGCAAAAGATGAATGTTGTCTTGGCAGATATTGATAAACACAACCTTGAGAAGGCGCGATTGGATTTGGAGTCACTTGGGGTACCCGTGCTGGCGGTGTCTTTAGACGTGGCTGATGAACGACAGTGGCAATCGGTGGCCCAGCTAGCCGTAGAGCGCTTTGGCAAAATTCATATGGTGGTCAATAACGCCGGTGTGGGCGGCGATTCAGGCCCTATAGAAAGTCAGCAGCAAGAGGGTTGGCAGTGGGCGCTCGACGTCAACCTAATGGGCGTCGTGTACGGCGCTAAAGTGATGGTGCCTCTGATCAAAGATCACGGAGAGGGCGGCTGGATCGTGAATGTTGCGTCAATGGCGGGAATGGGTGGCGTTCCTTACAGCGGGGCATACAATGCGACAAAAGCGGCTGTTGTTGCCTTGTCAGAGGCCTGGGCCGAAGAGTTGAAGTCGAAGAACATTCATGTGGCGGTCTTGTGCCCCGCGTTTGTTCAAACGCGCATTTATGACTCTGAAAGAAATCGTCCGGCGCAGTACAAATCGAAAACCCTAAACCCCGATCAAGAAAGCAGCTTTTCTAAGAAAGCACGGGAAATGGTGCAAAACGGCATTGATGTAGCTCTGGTCGGCAAGCGGGTGGTCGAGGCGCTCAACGACGGCGAGCTCTATATTTTTACCCACCCCAATTACCGTCAAGTGGTGCAGCATCGATCTGCGCGTATTGACGAGGCCTTTGTGAATGCTGGTAAAAGCCCGTTGCTTCAGCACCTGGTCAATCAGAAGCTCGATATGTTGTGAGGCTTAGGCTGAAGTGACTGTTGATCCGACAACATATGATTGGCACGCTGACACCCATGCGCGATGATTCGCAAAGAGACTGGAAGAACATATTGCTATCCAGCTTGAAAATCTTATGCAATTAGGGAAGTGAAGAAATGACTGAAACAGATTCGTTGACTGTGGCAATGGAAGCGACAGCCGCCTATGCAGCCTTTGCTGAGAGTCCACATCCTACGTTCAAACATACAACGTATTTTCATGTTTACGAGGAACTTTTTGCAAAGTATCGAGGTAAACCGGTGACGTTTGTGGAGGTAGGCATTTTGGACGGAGGTTCACTGTTCATGTGGCGCAAATTTTTTGGTCAGAGCGCTCGGATTATCGGCATTGATCTAAACCCTAAGGCGAAGAAGTGGGAGAGCGATGGATTTGAAATATTTATAGGAAGTCAAAGTGATCCCAGTTTCTGGGAGACCTTTTGCGCAGACGTGGGTGAGATCGATATCTTACTTGATGATGGGGGACACACCTATTTACAGCAAATCGTAACTTCAGAAATGATGCTAGACCAAATTACCGACGGTGGGATGCTCGTCGTTGAAGACATGCACACTTCTTACATGGATGGTTTCGGAGATAGAAAGTTAAGTTTTCGAAATTATGTGCATGCATGGATAGACAAGCTGAATAGCCGTTTTGGTAAATTTCCGAAAATTCAAAGCGATCGTCGAGTTTGGTCTGTATTTGCCTTCGAGTCGATCGTAGCTTTCAATGTGGATCGCTCAAAATCGATGCTGGTGTCAGCTCCAATTCGCAATCGACAGCCAGTGGAGGGTGCAGAAGATTATCGGCACCATCCTGAAAATAAATTGGAAGAAAACAAAGCAGCGATTCAAGGTTTAGTTGCGCAAGCGTTTTCGCTTTATAAAGACTAATCGGATGGCGTGAAGTTCATGTGCAACTGTAACTGCTAGACAGCAACTATTCGCCAGACACCAGTAGACTTTGGTAAATAACTCGCAAATTTTATGGGGTCGTTTGGTGCGTACTTGACCCCCAAGACCAGTCTTTGCGATTTAGTTCAGTTGCACTACCTTTCCCATGATGAGTGAGATGCACCCGCTCAAGCCTAACTTAGCTTTGGATGGGGCTCTGTCTACAACCTGCGTTGTCCAGCACTGGAGGCAGTGTAATGGGCTGAAACCGTCCTGCGCCACAATGCGCGTGGCCCCAGTGTCTTTGAGCTAGCCGGCTTGGCTTTTTTTGGATATCGATTGCATAAGCTCTTGGTTTTCGGTGCTCCATTTGCACAGCGACTCCATCACCGGCATGAAGGATTGCCCGAACTCAGTCAGCGAGTATTCAACCTTGGGCGGAATTACCTCATAAACCTTTCTATTGATTAAGAAATCCCGTTCCATCTCCCGCAGCTGCTTGGTTAGCATTTGTTGCGTAATGGGGGTGAGGATTCGCTTGAGCTCCCCAAAGCGAACCGGCTCCTGCCGTAAATTATAAATAATGGCTATCTTCCATTTGCCACCAATCAAGCTGAGGGCGGTACTCACAGGGCTTTTACATTGGCTCATGATCTACGCTTCTTTGGTGGTATGAATTTATTGCCTACTTGAATAAGAATACTAACACCCAATATCATACCAAAAGCTCAAGAAGGGTCAAAATACAGACGCCATTTTTCGTACCTGCCACCTAAGAGAGAGACTCAATGTCAGCAAATAGCTCAAGAGAAATACGTTCTACAGTCACTAGTGAAGGGACATTGGAACTGTCCATCGCAGTCCAGGAGCGCCCGGCACCGGGGGACAATGAGGTACTTCTTGAAGTTGGGGCAGCCCCCATTAATCCTTCAGATCTTGCGCTGTTAATTAGCTTTGCGGCTAACCTAGACACACTGTCTGTTTCTGGCTCGGGTGACCAAACCGTTACCTCTATGGAATTGCACCCGACGATGATGGGTGCGCTTAAGCCCCGCATGGGTGAATCTATGCCCGTTGGGAACGAAGGTGGCGGCGTGATTGTTGACGCAGGTGCCAATGCTAAGCACTTGATTGGTAAAACTGTTGGGGCGGCAGGGGGTGCGATGTATAGCGAGTACCGTTGCTTGCCGGCACATAGCTGCCTGGTCATGAACGAAGGCACGACCCCGACTGAGGCCGCGTCTTCCTTTGTAAACCCACTCACTGCACTGGCGTTTATTGAAACGATGCGATTGGAAAATCATAGCGCGATACTCAATACTGCTGCGGCCTCAAATTTGGGCCAAATGCTCGTAAAGATCTGTCAGGAAGATGATGTGCCGTTGATTAATGTGGTGCGAAAGCCTGAGCAGGTAGCGGTACTCAAAAAGTTGGGTGCTGAATATGTTTGCGATACCAGCGCCGAGAGCTTTATGGCTGATTTGGTCGATGCCCTCGTGGCAACCGGAGCCACTTTGGGTTTTGACGCGACCGGCGGCGGTAACGGTGGCAAGCTACCGGGGCAGATATTGGCCGCTATGGAAATTGCGGCCAACAAAACCGCTACGGAATATAGTCGTTACGGCTCCGATGTTTACAAGCAGGTTTACATCTATGGTGGTCTAGATATGTCGCCTACTATTTTAAATCGCTCCTTTGGTTTGCAGTGGGGTCTTGGGGGATGGTTATTGACGCCAATGATTGGCCGTATCGGTATGGAAAGGTTCCAGCAAATGCGTGAGCGTGTGGCCCGAGATATCAACACAACTTTTGCCAGTTATTACACTCAGGAAATTTCCTTAGCGGAGATGATGCAGCCGGAAATTATTCGAGGCTACGCAAAACAGGCGACGGGTGAGAAGTACCTTGTAAACCCACACAAATAGTTTGGTGGCAGCGTTAGCTGCCTAGTGCGCCAGTCAATCGACAATGGCTGGCGCCCACTAATCCCCGTAGCTATATAGGTGGCGCCTCCACCGTATGTTTGTGACAGTTATATAGGCGCTGAGTCGTCCTTCCTTGCAGGCTAGAACCGACATTTCACGCTGGTTGTTAGTCTAAATGGGTGTTCGCTCCTCTCGCTCTTTTTTCTTTGGCTCAACGGCTTATGCCGCTAACCCTATCCTGTATTATTTTGAATTCTGAGGTTCTGACAGTTTGGGCCATGTTGATAAGGTCAGCGACGTTGCGCAATGCACTGCACAAAAAGGAATCAGGGACGATGGTAGATTTTAAAGGGCCACTACACGCTGAACACTTTTCTCTCATTCAGACTCAGCGGTCTCATTTGGAGCCGCTTTACCAGATTGCTGGCGATCCTTTAATTTGGGAACAGCATCCCGACAAAGACCGCTGGAGACGAGAGGTTTTTTCCGTATTCTTCGAGAATGGGCTCAATAATGACCTTGGCTGCTTTACCATTATCGATGGACATTCCGAAAGGATTATAGGCTCGACAAGATTTTACGCGCATGACGCGGCACAAAAATCGATTCGATTGGGTTATACATTTATTGCGCGGGAATACTGGGGCACTAACGCCAATAAGGTGATAAAAACCGCGTTACTCAATCATATCTTTCAACATGTTGAGACAGTCTTTTTTGATATTGGTGATGCGAACTTTCGATCGATAAGAGCAACTGAAAAGTTGGGCGCTACTTTTTGGCAGCATGCTGGGGATGGGAAATCGGTTTATCGTTTGCTTAAACTTCAGTTTTTTTCGAAAGGTTCTCCTTAGCCGGTTTTATCGCGACCACAAGT
>CALKNZ010000010.1 GCA_938091995.1 uncultured Luminiphilus sp.
GCCGGTTTGTCTGACAAATAAGGTGTAAGCGGTGAAAGCAAAAACGGCGAGGCAAAAGACGAGAGACGATACGGAGTATCGCGATGAGCAAGCGCAGGCAGTGCGCCCCAGGGAGGCCGCCACGCTAGTTATTGTTCGCCAGGGCAGTGAACCCAAGGTTTTGATGGGTAAGCGCGCGGCGAGTCATGCGTTTATGCCCAACAAATTTGTTTTTCCCGGAGGGCGCCTCGATGTGATTGACCAACGCTTAAGCGTCCCTTCTAAGCTCTGTAGTTCAGTAATTGAACGGCTGCAAAAAGAAACCCGAAAAAATGTATCCGATCACAAGTTGCGGGGATTGGCGTTAGCCGCGATCCGGGAAACCTACGAAGAGACGGGCCTCATTATTGGGCGAAAAACCACCCAAAAATTAACGACTATTAATCCCGTTTGGCAGCGCTATTTCGATCACGGTGTGGAGCCCCCGCTGGATAAGATAGATTTTATTGCACGCGCTGTAACGCCTACCTATCGCAACCGTCGTTTTGATACCCGGTTCTTCATGATTTTTGATGAGTTCATCCAAACAGATCCTGACGACATGGTGAAAGGTTCCGGAGAGCTCCTTGATTTACATTGGCTGACTCTTGCTGAAACCCAAAATCTTGATTTACCCACGATTACGCGATGGATCATTGATATGGTCGATCAGCGTTTGAAGTTGAACCGCCAAGCACAGCTCCAAGCTCCCGCAACTTATGTACGGTTTATTAACGGGAAGCCGCTGATTAAAACGCTTTAGCAGTGTTGTGAAAGCGACGCTTAATGAGTTTCCTGTCGGTGGGCCGATACTGACCGAAGCGCAGAAGTGGTGGAAGTTACAAGGAAAGCCAAGGGTCCTGCGGTAGATTTGATGATGGCAGCCATTTTGGCAGAGGTTTTGACAATGGCACGTCAGTCCTACGTCAATAGCACGTCGATCATACGACCATGGCATTTTCTTGTATAAGCTTTTAGCATGCCTTCGCTTTGATAAAAAATCTTCATCAAAAATGCAGCAGCCCACGTGTCCACAGGGGCAAATCGTCGCCAACATGACGGCCCTAAATTTTCACCATTCGGAGTAATGTTTTGACCTCAACAGATATTCTTTTTCAGCCCTTTGAAACCCGTAACCTCACCCTAAAAAATCGTGTGGTGATGGCGCCAATGACCCGAAACATGTGTCCCGATAACGTACCGGGAGATCATGTCGTCGATTACTACCGAAAGCGTGCAGAGGGCGGCGTTGGTCTTATTATTACGGAGGGCACTCACCCCGAGGTAAATGCTGCAGAGGGCTATTTGAATGTCCCATTCTTTCATGGTGCCGCACTCGACGGCTGGGCCCAAGTTGTTAAGGCCGTTCATGATGCCGGCGGTAAGATTGCACCACAATTATGGCATTGCGGCGGTATGCGCGGATCGGGCGACCTCAAAATTGGTGAGGGGGAATCTTTGGGGCATACCCCTTCAGGGATGAACGTGCCGGGCAAGAAAAATCGGCATGTGATGACAGATTCAGAGGTTCAGGATGCCATTGACGCCTTTGTGCAGGGCGTGACTGCGGCCAAGGCCATTGGCTTTGATGCAGTAGAGTTGCACGGCGCCCACGGCTATCTGCTAGACCAGTTTTTTTGGCAAGGTACCAATGTCAGAGAAGATCAATGGGGCGGGAGCATGGCCGATCGCGGTCAGTTTGTGGCTGAAATTGTTCGCGCTAGCCGACAAGCTGTCGGCGCTGATTTTCCCCTTATTTTGCGTTATTCCCAGTGGAAGCAGCAGGACTTCACGGCGAGGTTGGCGGAGAGCCCCGAGGCACTAGAAGCGTTTCTTACGCCATTGGTCGATGCTGGAGTCGATCTGTTCCACTGCTCACAAAGGCGATTTTGGGAGTCGGAGTTTGAAGGCAGCGATCTGAACCTGGCGGGTTGGACGAAAAAGCTCACCGGGGTGCCCACTATCACAGTAGGTAGCATCAGCCTAGATAAAGACTTTATTCCCGAACCCGGAGAGGGGTTCTTTAGTGGCGGTGATATCGCCAGTATCGACAAGCTATTGGAGTCACTTGAGCGGGGTGAATTCGACTTGGCAGCGGTAGGTCGTGCTTTGATTGCCAACCCCGATTGGGCCAACAAAGTTCAAAAAGGCGGCGTCAGTAGCTTGGCCCCTTATGAGAAAGAAATGCTTCTCAAGCTGGTGTAGTGCTGGAAAGAGCACTTAGGGCCGTCACCAGTAGCACGCTTAAAACCCATCGACATTAACCGGTTGTTCCACTGCCACGGCTGATAGTGCTCAGATATACAGGGCGAAGGTTGTGTCGACTATCGCCCAGCCTTGGCGTCGCGACGAGCACGTTTGGTCAGCGGTACACCATTTTCGTCGACGGTGCTCTTAGGCTTCTCGCCTTTCGCTTTTTTAGAGGCGCGACTTTGAACGATCAAACTTAAGGTTTCCTGATCCCTTAAATTCGTTGCATTCTTCTCAAGGGTATCCAGTTCCTCAAAGCTGTACACATCGTTCTTTAGCTTGTCTATTCTGTTCATGGCTTGCTCGTGTAGGGCAGGGTAAGGGGGGTTGCCGTATGACAGGTACTTATAAAACCCGTGTAACCAGCACTTGGCGTGCCCGGCCATCCTAACATGACGGCGGCTGACTCCTTGTGGCGCAGAATTCCACGCAGGCTTAACCCGCCGGGAGTATGACCCGGTCGAATCTATAGGTTCAAATACTCGTGCTGGTCAGACAGGTAAATCATTTGCCCGACAGTGCTTCGTCACGCTGCGGCGAGTGGGTTAGCTCAGATAGCGCGTGGGTTAGCTCAGATAGTGAGTGGGTTAGCTCACATAGATAGAAGTCGTGTGGAAGCGATAGAGGTTTAGTCGTCACTACAGATAAAGTCAGTGGCCTCTATTTAGGCGAGAGCACAGGTTAGGCGAGAGCACAGGGTTCACTGCTTTTGACATTGAGGTGGACTGTCGGTTTATGGATAGCGTCCAAGGGCTAAGGAGGTTTGGAATATCATGATGGATCAGGGAAAAATTGACGCGTTGGGCGATGAGCTTTATGAAGCCTTGCGGGGGGGACATACCCTGCCTCCACTCACCGATCGTGAGCGCGATATTCAAATTGAAGATGCCTATCGTATCAGCCTGCGTGTGATGCAACGCAGAATCACGGGGGATGGTGAGCGCGTTGTGGGTAAAAAAATTGGTGTGACCAGTAAACCGGTACAAGATATGTTGGGTGTATTCCAGCCTGACTTTGGTTTTTTGATGGATACTATGGAATACCCCGATGGCTCAGAAATCGCTATAGAGGGCAATTTGATTGCGCCTAGAGCCGAGGGGGAGATTGCTTTTCGGTTGAGGAAAGATCTTATTGGACCCGGTGTCACAGAGGCGGATGTGTTGGATGCCACGGAGACTATTATTCCGTGTTTTGAAATTGTAGATTCCCGTATTGCTGATTGGAAAATCAAGATTCAAGACACGGTGGCAGATAACGCTTCTTGCGGTGTTTACGTGTTAAGTGAGAATGAAGTCGATCCCAGAGATTTCGATTTGCCCAATCTGCGAATGAAAATTTATAAAAATGGTGAGCTTCACTCGGAAGGCCTAGGCAGTGCGGTGCAGGGTAACCCATTGACCGCCGTAGCCTGGTTGGCCAACACGCTAGGTGAGTTTGATATACCGTTCAAAGCCGGCGAGGTGATTTTATCGGGCTCATTGGCGCCCCTGATTCCTGTGGTTGCTGGGGATGATATGTCACTTGAAATTGAAGGCATTGGCGGCTGTCGCTGTAAGTTCGTTTAATGCAACGAATTGAATTTTATCGGTAACAAGGATTGATGCATGGGTAACAAGATAAGAGCAGCCATTATTGGTCCCGGTAATATTGGGACTGATTTATTAATAAAAGCCCAGCGCAGCCAGGTCATTGAGCCGGTTTGGATGGTCGGTGTGGATCCGGAATCTCCGGGGTTGGCGCGAGCGGCTGAGCTTGGTTTGAACACCACGGCTGAGGGTGTGGAGGGGATGCTGCCCACCATGAAAGCCGACGGCGTACAAATTTGTTTTGATGCCACCTCGGCCTATGTACATGCTGAGAACAGTCGCAAGGTTAATGACCAAGGGGCGGTTATGATCGACCTGACGCCAGCGGCTATCGGGCCGTTTTGCGTTCCACCGGTCAATCTTGACGCCGCTGTCTCTCAGAGAGCTATGAACGTCAACATGGTGACCTGCGGTGGCCAGGCAACGATCCCCCTGGTGGCGGCGGTCAGCCGCGTACAGGAAGTTGTGTATGGTGAAATTGTTGCGACGGTCAGCTCAAAGTCAGCGGGACCCGGCACGCGGAAGAACATTGACGAATTTACCCGCACGACAGCCAAGGGGATCGAGGTGTGCGGTGGTGCGCACAGGGGCAAGGCTATTATTGTGATCAACCCCGCTGAACCTCCGCTCATTATGCGCGACACAGTGCACTGCCTGACACAAGAAGAGCCCAACCAGGAAGCGATAACCCAGTCAGTGCTTGAGATGATTAAAGAGGTTCAGCAATACGTACCGGGCTATACGTTGAAGAACGGGCCGGTATTCGACGGTAAGCGTGTATCCATTTACATGGAGGTTGAGGGGCTTGGTGACTTCTTGCCCAAGTATGCAGGAAACCTCGACATTATGACTGCGGCGGGGCTGCGTACCGCAGAAATGTACGCCGAAGAAATACTAGCGGGCAGATTCGTACCCGCTACTGAATAGGCCAAGCCTTATTCGATTAAAGCAAGTCATCCGATTACAGATTGCCGGCTTGATCCGGCTTTAAGATAGAAGAGAGCAGCTAATGGACTTACAGGGAAAAAAAGTCACCGTCCACGACATGTGCCTGCGCGATGGTATGCATCCCAAGCGCCACCAGATTACGGTGGATGAGATGGTCACCATCTCGAAAGCCCTAGATGACGCAGGTGTTCCGTTAATTGAGGTGACCCACGGTGATGGTCTTGGTGGGGCTTCAGTGAACTATGGATTCCCTGCGGCGAGTGATGAGGAATACCTCACCGCAGTTTGCAAAGAAATGAACAATGCCAAGATCTCAGCGCTACTGCTTCCTGGTATTGGTACTGTTGATCATCTAAAAATGGCGGTCGACTGCGGTATTTCAACAATTCGAGTGGCCACACACTGTACGGAAGCTGATGTGTCTGAGCAGCACCTTACGATGGCAAAGAGCATCGACAACTTGGATACCGTGGGCTTCCTGATGATGGCTCATATGATTGAGGCGGAAGACTTAGTCGTGCAGCTGAAAATGATGGAAGACTTTGGTGCTAACTGCGTTTACATCACAGATTCTGCGGGTTACATGCTCCCCGATGATGTGACTGCGCGCATTGCCCTTGCCCGGGCCGAGCTTAAGCCTGAAACAGAGTTGGGTTTTCACGGTCACCATAATATGGCTATGGGAGTTGCCAACTCCATTGCGGCTGTCGCGGCCGGCGCCAACCGTATTGACGGGTCCCTGGCGGGGCTCGGTGCCGGAGCGGGTAATACACCGCTAGAGGTATTTGTGGCGGTTTGTGACCGCATGGGTATCGAGACCGGTATCGATACCTTTAAGGCAATGGATATTGCTGAAGATTTGATTGTGCCCATGATGGATCACATGGTCCGTGTCGACCGTGATGCACTGACACTGGGTTATGCCGGCGTGTATTCGTCGTTTCTGTTATTTGCCAAACGCAGTGCGGAGAAATACAACCTGTCCACCCGCGACATTTTGGTGGAGCTGGGTCGTCGTCGTACTGTGGGTGGCCAAGAAGATATGATTGAAGATCTCGCGCTGGATATGGCCAAAGCACAGGGAACACTCAAGACCTGAGTCTGCACTGATTATTCTGGCTCCCGTCGGGTAGCGCATTGGCAACGGCTTGGCGAGGGTCGGAGGTTATGAACCAACACAGCAACCCACCATTGGGCTATTCATTCACGCGCCGGCCATATTGGCTTGTTTGAGTTCCCAAATCGCGGTAAAAAATTCGTCACGTCTCGCTTTCAGGCGTTTGCGGGCCTGTTGCATCTCAGCACGCAAGCCTTCCCTTCGAGCTCTTAAATCTCGCATCAGTTCGTCTTGGGTGACTCCCATACGTCCGCGGGCAGCGGCCATGCCGTCGGCTCCTGCCTGGCGTATCTGGTGGGTGAGCTTGATCTTTTCTAACTTAAATTGGTCCCAAGCCTTGGCGGCAGCAAACCACTCCTCTCCCAACATGGCTAGCTTGTCTTCCCACTGTTGCCAAATGACGGAACCCGATTTGGCTTTTGTGTCGCGCACTTTACGACGGGCAATAATTTGTGCTTCTTGCCAGCGGCTCGCTCGGTTAAGCCCTTGGACGAGTCCTAGAGCCCTCAGCGCTAGAATGGCGTAGCGGGTTGGGTCCAGCACCCAGCCACTCCAGCCGAATCCGTTGCGGAAATCTCTTGGGTAGTCATGATGATCGGCATGGTGATTTCCCTCTCCCAGCGGACCTAACCAGAGGTAGTTGTTTTGGGCAGAGCTCATAAGGCCTTTTTTGAATCCCCACATATGCGTCACGCTGTTGACGGTCCAAGTGTTGTGTTGAGCGAGTACGAAACCTGCGCTACTCGCCAGCAGCAGACAAAAGCCTCCCAGCCAGCCGGCCAGTGCGATGCCCAGTGCAATAGGCAAGGCAAAGTTGGCCATGATCAGTAGCAGCACATAGTGTTTGTCCTGCCAAACGATGGCCGGGTGCGCTTTGGCTTTAAGGGCTGCATCAAACTCCCGAGAATAAGGGTGGTTGAATAAATAGGTGAGCATGTGTGACCACAAAAAATTGCGCCAGCTAGTGCTAAACCAAGTGGCAGAGTAGGGGTCGAGGTGGTGTTGGCCGGTCTTGTCGACCGAGTGATGAATGACATGCTGTGCCGACCATCGGCGCACGCTGCCCTGTACCGCAAAAAGCTGAAGTCCCAAAAAGGCGATGTGCGTGGGTAATCGAACGTCTTTCGCCGCGCCGTGGGCAATAAGCCTGTGGGAATAAACGGTTGTTGATAGTGCGCCAATAAATGCGTGAATGAGCGTCCAGGTCAACATGACTTTCCAAAGACCTGCCGGGGCATAAATGTAAGCTACAGGCGTTAGCAGAAACACGAGCACGTGGCTAATAACCAGAAAAGATCCGATACCCCAGTCGACGCTGAAACCGGCCGCAAAAATATCAGAAAAACGATGATATAGCGGCTTTGGAGTGGTTGTGGGGGGGCTGAGCTGACTTGCTGACATGCTTGTGAACTCCATTTCTAGAGGGCAAATGATCTCAATTTGGATGCTATACGATGCCAGTGTGTGCTGCATATTGCGATCAAAATATTAACGAATCGGCCTGATTTTAGTCTGTAAAGTGATAGTGGCTGTATCCATCTTGGGGCGTCATCAAGGCCAGGTGTTGTAATGGCTTCT
>CALKNZ010000011.1 GCA_938091995.1 uncultured Luminiphilus sp.
AAGGAGTAGTGTATGAAGTTTCGTTTACCGCCATTGTTACTCGCGAGTCTTTTTGTTTCAGGATTGTCTGTTGCTGACGAAGACTCGACACCTGTCGTTAGTGTCGTCAATGTTCAAACTACAGATCCGGCCGCTTATACAGCGTATCTCGTGGATAATCCCTCAATTTTTGCAGCGCTTGGCGCGGAGTCAGGAGGGGTGTGTACAACCATTAGTGGTCATCGCTACCCCGGCCAGGCCTTTGCATTTAGTTTTTATAATGACGCTGCGTCGGCTTTTAAAGCCGCTAGAACATTCGCTAAAAGCCCACGCAGCCCTGAGTTAGGGGCGATATCTTCTGTGGTTTCAGCGGAGTTTTATGCGGTCATAAAGCCGTTCACATTACCATCAGGTTTTGAGCGTCGGTATCAAATCGTCGTTAATGATGCTGCGGCTTATATTGCTGCGGCGACCAAGCTGGAAAAGGCCATGCAAGATAACGGACATAAAGTCGAGGTAGGGATCTTTCAGCCTTTGGGTAACGGACATCAAAAGGCAAACTTACTCGATGTTCGTATCTTTGCCGTAGAGCCCGAAGTGGCTGGCATGATGGTAAATGATTTTCTTCAGCGCAAGGCTTGGGCGTTGGAGCCCTATGGAGAAATGCTAGCCACCGTGGAGTCGCTTGAATTAGATACATTTGAAGACTGCGTGCAGGTTTACTCTGCCAATTAACAAACACCATCGCCGCATCAATTCAGTGCTACCTAGTGGCTGAATCTGCGGCATCTACCAACATCAGGAGATAGTTAATCATGCACAAATCATTTCGAACCGCCGGGGCACTTCTGTTTTCACTGTTTTTTGGATTGGCATCACTGCAAGTGCAGGCTTTTGAGCCAACGGGCGATTCCTTCCCCGCAAGTTTTAAAATGACGAGCTGGACCAGTACTAAAGCCGGCAGTAGCCTCACGGCCGAGGGTGTGGTTGGTGAGGGTTATGGCAAAGTTTATCTGAGCTACGAATTTCTGAGTAACTCCGCTGATCGCAATAAGGGCGATTTTTCGGGCAACCTAAGGTCTATTAACCAAGACGGTGAGATGATTGCGGCGACCCTTCAAGGTATTTGGAAGCGCGAGGGAAAACTCGTCAAAATGTACACTCTCGATACCTTCTCAAACGGCGATATGATTTACGCTGAAGGTATTATCGATTTAATCGAAGGGTCCTTAAATTTCACAGCATTCCCCATTGAGTAGTACCCGTTAGGGATCGGTGTAGACAGGTTAGTCATCACCGCAGCGTGCAACTTACGTGGTTTCAACCTTGGGCGAAGCAGGTACAAAAAGGGGGCATTTAAGCCCCCTTGTTTTTAATTTGCTTGAGCGTCCGGCAAGGGGTCCTCGTCGGGAGTCTCGTTGTCATGCTTCGGGGCTGTAAACGAAAGACCCGCTTTTGGCCCTCTAGGGTCATTGCTCGCTCGAGGAATATCTCGGCTAACAACACTTACCGGGGGCGCCTCTTGCTCGAGAAACAGTGCTTGCCTTAGGGTCTCAACGCTAACAACACCGACAGGCTTGGGTTCCACTCTTGGATCATTAACGGCTCTGCCTGCTTCGGTGAGGCCGGAACGGTCAGCATCTGTGACGGTGGTGGATTCGACATGCTGAGTCTGAGTTGCCTCTTGGGCAACCACCTCAGTTCCAGCATCCACGCTAATGTCTTCCACTGTGGGCTCGGCTTCCTCAGATATCGAAGGAGCCTGCTCAGACGTGTCGGCCTCGCTGAGTTCCTGCCCCTCCGTTTTAGAAACCGGTGCTACTTCAGCCGTTTCAGCCTCTTGCGCCACTACAGGGGCTGTTTCTGTGGCCTCACTACCATCGGGTGGGGTACTCAGAAGGTCGATTTGATCTGTCACGGTGTCTAAGCCTTGAGCCAATGCATCCGTTGTCTCAGTGGTCACCGTCCCTGCTACTTCGGCGTTAACCGCAACTGCTGCACTGTCGCTTTCCACAGCGGTGACGGTTGCATTTAGAGCATCTTCTGGCGTGTCGACCTTAGGTCCTCTTTGACGTCGACGTCTGCCTTCACTGCGCTTATCAGAGGGTCTGTGCCGTGCATTTTGATGAGAAGTCTCAGTCTCAGCAGCTTGCACGACATGATCACCCTCGGGATCAACGTCACTATCGATCGACTGATCTTCGCTATCGCTATTAGCTTCAGTTTCAGCATCGTTTGACTGCGGGTGCTTTTGACCGCCACGACGTCCACGACGCCGGCGATTGCGCTTAGGTCGATCATCCGACTCGCCCTCGGCATCAGGTCCGTCGCCTTGTTCGGCATCTGCGGTCGTTGCATCTACCTCTTCCGAATCGTCGGTTAGGGTGTCTTCTGAATCAGGCCGTCGGTTGCGGTTGCGGTTTCTGCCGCCACGACTACGTCGTTGCCGATTAGTATTTTCTTTTTGCCCGGATCTTTCTTCGTCATCGGTGTCAGTGCTCTCTGCGACCGTTGATTCTTGGGTCTCTTCAACCGTCGCTGGGGCGAAAAGTGCCCCCCACATTCGCGTTAGAACACCGGCCTTCTGTGGCGAAGCGGCCAAAGTTGCCTGGGTGCTGGGTGCCTCTGCCGCTGCGCTAAGCGCGGGTTCAGATTCAACTGCAACAGGTACAACAGGTGCAGGGCCCTGGGGCGTGACGCCACGGACCAAAGGTTGCGGCGCTGCAGGAATCGCACTGACTTCATCCCGTACTGCGATAGGGTCAGGGGTTTCAATCGCGATTTCGTAACTTAATGTTGTGGTTTCTTCCACTTCATCGTCGCGAAGGCGAATCACATCAAAATGTGGTGTTTCCATGTGGGGGTTAGGAATAATCAGCACTCTGACGCCACTGGAACTTTCAATGTCGTTCACAGCACTGCGTTTTTCGTTTAAGAGAAACGCCGCGACTTCAACAGGTACTACAGCTCTCACTTCACCCGTTCGATCTTTAGCGGCTTCCTCTTGAAGAAGGCGCAAAATGGCCAGAGCGAGTGACTTGGTATCGCGTATCGTACCTTTACCGGTGCAGCGCGGGCAGACCATGGCACTGATCTCGCCCAGGGAAGGGCGCAGTCGCTGCCTAGACATTTCGAGCAAACCAAATCGAGAAATTCGGCCAACCTGAACCCGAGCTCGATCGACCTCTAGAGCATCTCGAATCCTGTTCTCTACGGCTCTCTGGTTTTTATTGGCGTTCATATCGATAAAGTCAATAACGACCAAGCCGCCCATATCCCTAAGGCGGAGCTGCCTAGCTACCTCGTCGGCGGCTTCAAGGTTGGTTTGCAGTGCCGTTTGTTCAATATCGGAACCTTTAGTAGCACGGGCTGAGTTGATATCGATAGAAATCAGCGCTTCCGTAGGGTCGATAACAATCGATCCGCCTGAGGGAAGTCGCACCTCGCGCTGAAAGGCGCTTTCGATCTGCCCTTCAACTTGAAATCGATTGAAGAGGGGGATGGCGTCTTCGTAAAGACGTATGCGTTGAGAATATTTCGGCATAACCATCGTGACGAAGTCATGAGCCTGTTGCCACGCCGTCTTGTCGTCGATCAAAACCTGGTCAACGTCATCCCGTAAGTAATCTCGAATTGTACGAATGATGACATCGCTCTCTTGGTATAAAAGCACGGGAGCTTTGTTTTCATCCGATGCCGTTGAGATAGAACTCCAAAGCTGTAGGAGATAATCTAAATCCCACTGCAGCTCCTCTGGACTGCGCCCAACGCCTGCTGTACGAATGATCACGCCCATGCCATCGGGGATATTGAGTTGCGATAGTGCATCTCTAAGTTCGCTGCGATCGTCTCCCTCAATTCGGCGCGATATTCCGCCCGCCTTGGGGTTGTTGGGCATCAATACCATGTATCGTCCAGCGAGACTGATGTAGCTGGTGAGTGCGGCGCCTTTGGTGCCGCGTTCCTCCTTATCAACTTGAACGATGATCTCAGTGCCCTCTTTGAGAACATCCTTGATTCGAGTCTTGCCTTCGCCTTCAGGTGCTGAACTGCGGTAATACTGGTGCGCTATTTCTTTTAGAGGTAAGAAACCGTGTCGGTCTGCTCCAAAGTCTACGAAAGCGGCCTCTAGACTCGGTTCAACCCGTGTGATCTTCGCTTTGTAAACATTGGCCTTGGTGGATCCCCGTGAGCGGTTCTCAATGTCGAGGTCGTTTAAGCGCTGTCCATCCACTAATGCGACCCGAATTTCTTCAGGCTGCGTGGCGTTAATGAGCATTTTTTTCATAATAATGGTCCAGTGGGCGAAGCCACCGAACAGGTGCGATACCCCGGGACAGGGTAAGAAAACAAACAGGGTTTTGTGCGCTCTAGCGCCTAACCCAGACCTGTGGGTCCTCCACAGGTTTAATGTTGCCGTGGGTGTCGTCCTTATAACGACACCTAAAAGTCGCACCGCGTTCGTCGTATTCGCGGGTTAGCAAAAGCTCTCTGCGTACCCCGCTCTGACGGGGAGATGTCCTCAAATAGCCCGGAGTGGTAACGGTACAAGCAGGAGCGCGTTTAAATTTTTTAGGCAGTATTCTTTCGCTGGCATCGCAGCGCCCTCAATACGTATTTTCTGGAGGGTAGCGGCGGATCAGGCTACTCTGTCGGCCTGAGAGCGGGCGGGGCTAGGGTCGAACATATTTTCGACGTGCCTCCCCAAAAACACCAGTGTGTTGGAATACAACCAAAATGGACATTAACACTAAATGCTAAGTGATTCAATTGTCTGAAAAAAAGTGTCGCGATACCCATACTGAGCCTAAGGTTGAGGTGCGGACCATTTTGCCTGAAGAGGCGGGCCAGCGGCTGGATAATTTTCTCCTACGGGTACGTGGAGGGGTACCCAAGACGCGAATTTATAGGGCGATTCGAAAGGGGGAGGTTCGCGTCAATAAGGGCCGGGTCAAACCTGATATCCGTCTTGAAGCAGAAGATTCTGTTCGGATTCCCCCATTGCGGGTCCCTGAGAAAGCCGAGGCAGCTGGTGCGGCGGGCTGGCGAGCGCGGTTACGCGAAGCGATTGTGAGGGAAGAAACCCATTTGCTGGTCGTCAATAAGCCGCCGGGGCTTGCCGTACATGGGGGCAGTGGCGTTAACGTGGGACTTATCGAAACCCTGAGGGCCATGTATGACACAGATCGTTATTTGGAGCTGGTGCATCGTTTAGATCGTGACACTTCAGGCCTGCTGCTGGTGGCACGGCGAGCCTCAACTCTTCGAAGTTTGCATGGCCTGTTGCGGTCCAATGGTGTCGACAAGCGGTATTTGTGTCTGGTCAGCGGCCGCTGGCCCGCGCATTTGAAACGCGTCGATGCGCCTTTGGAAAAATTTGCTCTGCCTTCCGGTGAGCGTCGCGTAAAGGTTGCAGCCACTGGACGGCAGTCTTTGACGACGTTCCGTGTAGTAACACGCTGGCCTTCAGCTACTTTAATCGAGGCCAAACCTGTCACCGGTAGGACCCACCAGATTCGTGTGCACTGTCAGCATGCCGGGTTTCCCATTTTGGGCGATGCCAAATATGCCGACGAAACCGCGCTTCGTCTCGCCGAGAAATTTCAGCTAAAACGGTTGTTTTTGCATGCGGCGAGCTTGAAGTTTCGACTCGATGATCACAATTACGCCTTAGAGGCCGCTTTACCGACTGAGTTAGAGCGCCTGCTCGCTTCCATCGCATAGGTTCGGTGCTGTACTCCCTAGATCGACTACGGAATGCGGTAGCCCTGATCGCGCAACATTTGCGCTAACTTAATTAAAGGTAGTCCTTGTAGGGCTGTTGGATCAGGGCCTTCTGTGGCCTTAAATAGGCTGATTCCCAGCGCTTCCCATTTGAAACTGCCCGCGCAATCAAGAGGTTGATCTAAAGTAATGTAGGTGCTGATTTCGGCGTCGGACAGTGCTCGCATGCTGACCTTAGTCGCAACCACTTGGCAGTCGAGCGAATCCGTTCGGGGTCGCCAGAGGGCAACACCGGTATAAAAAGTTACGGTCTTGCCGCTGATAAGCCTCAGCTGATCTCTAGCCCGAGCCTCGGTAATAGGTTTACCCAAAAGCCGCCCATCACAAGCCGCAACCTGATCACTACCGATGCTCAGATAATCTCCCGGAAAGTCGCTCAATGCCTTGGCTTTTTCTATTGAAAGCCGCTGTGAGAGCGCCGCTGCGCTTTCAGATGATCGTGATGATTCGTCAATAGCGACCCGCTGAATCTCAAATGGAAGGCGCAAGCGACCTAACAACTCGGCCCGGTAGGGCGATGTTGAGGCTAGAACGAGTGTTTCTGGTCGTGAATTCAATGTGCAGCCCTAACAAAAACCCTTTGTATTACCAGTATTTAAGTTTTGACACCTCGCGGGGTCATCCGTATTATGCGCCGCCATGACGCTCGGTGCACTCCCACAAACGGTCGAAGTGCGCACATTGGCGGCGCGCGCAGTCACACTGGCGGGACTTGTTGATCCGTCCAGGCTCGGTCGATTGAACGCCGCCATTATAGGCATGCAGGGTCCTGTTGAGGTGATCGCAGAATTTTATCGCGATGAGGAAGGGCGTTATGTAGTGTCTATGCAGGTTTCAGCCCAAGTGCTGGTAACCTGCCAACGGTGTTTGAGCTCGCTAGAGCAACCGGTGGCATCTACCACACTGCTAGCAGCGGTTTGGACGGACGAGCAGGCGGGGCAACTACCGCCAAGGTATGAGCCACTAGTGGCTGATGCTGAAATTGAACTTTGGGAGGTTGTTGAAGACGAGCTCCTGTTGGCACTACCGAGTTTCAATTATCACAGTGACATGAACTGTGGCGCGGAAACGGGAGTTCAGGCAGTGGGCGAACAGGGCGAAACGATAGCCCAGGGAAACCCAGAACAAGACAATCCTTTTAGTGTGCTGAAAGCACTGAAGGGCGATACGGATAGTTAACGATCGAAACTGCAACAATGTATTTGATCGAATGGAGAAAGTTATGGCTGTGCAAAAGAATCGTAAAACTCGCTCTCGTCGCGGCATGCGTCGTTCTCACGATGCCTTAGAGGGTCCTACACTTACTGTGGATACAACCTCTGGCGAAGTGCGTCGACGTCATCACATGAGTGCTGACGGTTTTTATCGTGGTAAAAAAGTTATCAACACCGGTTCTGACGACTGATTAACCGGGCGGGAGCGCTACTCCTGCCCTGACTTGAATTCAGTTCTGGGCCGGGGGGGCGTAGGCGTGTCACAGATAGAGCTCAAGGAGCAGGCCGCTTCTACTGGGGAGCGAGGCGCTGTCGGGTTTGTGTTTCCTGGTCAAGGTTCCCAATACCTCGGGATGCTCTCAACTATCGCCGGTGACGAAAGCGTTATACGCGATACCTTTTCGGAAGCTTCAGATATTCTCTCCTTCGACTTGTGGTCTCTGAGTCAAGACGGACCTGCAGAGTCGCAAGCCCTCACTGCAAATACTCAACCGCTAATATTGACCGCAAGCGTTGCACTTTACCGTCTGTGGTTACAGCGAGGAGGGCGACGTCCAGACGTCGTTGCGGGGCACAGCTTAGGCGAGTTTTCGGCGTTAGTGGCCGCTGGGTCTCTTGCCTTTAGCGACGGCGTAAAACTTGTGCGTCTTCGCGGCGAAGCGATGCAGGCGGCTGTCCCCATTGGTGACGGTGCCATGGCGGCGGTTTTGGGGCTAGACGACGAAGTCATTAAATCAGTTTGCGCTGAGGCCAGTATTGAGGGAGCGGCCCAGGTGATGGGCGTTAACTTTAATTCGCCGGGTCAGGTTGTCATCGCCGGTCATGCTGACGCCGTAGCTCAGGCCTCGCTGGCGTTAAAGGCTGCCGGATCGAAACGCATTTTACCACTGCCGGTAAGTGCGCCTTTTCATACGCCGTTAATGCAGCCTGCCGCTGTCGTTTTGAATAACGCGTTAGCGGACATTGCATTGGCTGACGCTCAGGTGCCTGTTATTAGCAACGTCGACGCCCATCCTCATCAAGGTAGTGCAACGATTGCGGAATTACTCGTGCAGCAGGTCGTGGCACCCGTACAATGGACAGGTTGTGTGCAGACAATGTTGGAGCTGGGTTGTACTAGCTTCATAGAATGTGGCCCGGGCAAGGTTCTTGCGGGTTTGCTGCGCCGCATCGACCGGTCAAAGCCTTGCTTTTGTATTGAGAGTCCCGAGGCAATTCGGGATGCCCTGAACCATAGCGCCGAGGTGCGAGAAGCATGAGTGAAACCCATCCCCCTGTCGCACTGGTAACGGGCGCTAGCCGCGGTATCGGTTTTGCCATTGCCAATACGCTAGCCAATGAAAAGATGATCGTAGTTGGTACTGCAACGACCCAAGCAGGTGCCGATAGTATTGAAGCTAGACTGGGGCCACAGGGAGGCGCTGGGCTGGTGCTCGATGTTGCTAGCGAAGGCAGTATCGAAGACTTGATGACTACAATTAAAGCCCGTTTCGGTGCGCCGTTGGTATTGGTAAACAATGCGGGAATCACGCGAGATAACATTCTCATGCGGATGAAAACAGAAGAGTGGGATAACGTTATTGACACCAATTTAAGTTCAGTTTTTCGCCTAAGCAAGGCCTGCCTTAGAGGTATGACTAAGGCTCGATGGGGTCGTATCGTCACTATTACCTCGGTGGTGGGTTCTATGGGCAATGCTGGGCAAGCCAATTATGCTGCGACAAAGGCGGGGGCCGAGGGTTTTACGCGTGCGCTTGCGCGTGAAGTAGGATCTCGAGCCATTACGGTCAACGCGGTCGCCCCAGGCTTTATTGATACTGATATGACACGAGATTTGTCAGACGAAAACCGTAATCTCATGCTTAATCAAATACCTCTATCGCGCCTAGGTCGCCCAGAGGAAGTCGCTGAAACGGTCAGGTTTTTGACTAGTGATGCAGCGGCTTACATCACCGGGGAGACGATACACGTCAATGGTGGTATGTACATGGCCTAATGGCCAGTCTGATCGAGTATTCTATCTGATGGCATTTACAGGTAGAATCCGCGTACTGATGAGGGCCTACGAGTCCGCCAACAAGTTGGGAGAGTAAAAGAGACCATGAGCAGCATTGAAGATCGAGTCAAAAAAATCGTTGCCGAGCAGCTGGGTGTTAAAGAAGACGAGGTTCGCACTGAGGCGTCTTTCGTTGACGACCTAGGCGCAGATTCACTGGATACCGTAGAGCTTGTGATGGCCCTTGAGGAGGAGTTTGAAACAGAAATTCCAGATGAGGAAGCCGAGAAAATTACGACGGTGCAGTTGGCGATCAACTACATCAATGAAAACCTAGCCTGAGATTTTCTGAACATACACAAAGTATGAGGGCCGCTCTGCACTAGTGACGAGCGGCTTTTTTTTGTGCGGCTTGATTTTTTTGAGGTCCATGAAGACCTTTGGCGCTGAGAATTGAGTGGCGCCCCTAGTCGAGGGAGACTGTTCATGAACGGTAATCGTGTGGTAGTGACTGGTCTAGGTGCAGTGACGCCAGTGGGGTTGGATGTAGCCTCGAGCTGGCAAGCGATCTGCGACGGAAAAAGTGGTGCGGCGAGCATCGAAGGGTTCAACACCGATGCCTTCAGCACGCAATTTAGTTGTTCAGTTAAAGACTTTTCAACCGAAGGGTTTTTGGCGCCCAAAGATTCCAAACGCATGGACCCGTTTATTCAGTTTGGCATGGTCGCGGGTATTCAAGCGATTCGGGATAGTGGCCTTGAGGTTACCGAAGCTAACTGTGAGCGTATTGGGTGCGCAATAGGGTCAGGCATTGGCGGTATTGGTTCCATAGAGCGCAATAATGAGTTGATACTCAATGCCGGGCCTCGACGCATGTCGCCCTTTTTCGTGCCCGGCGCCATTATTAATATGATCAGCGGCAATCTTTCAGTCATGTACAACCTTCAGGGGCCCAATTTGGCGATCGTCACTGCTTGTACGAGTGGCACTCATAATATTGGTATGGGCGCTCGCTTGATCGCAACGGGCGAGGCCGATGCCATGCTGGTAGGGGGCGCTGAAATGGCAACGACGCCGGTTGGATTAGGGGGCTTTGCTGCAGCGCGGGCGCTCTCAACCCGAAATGAGAATCCGGAGCAGGCATCTAGGCCCTGGGACGCTGACCGTGATGGATTTGTACTGGGTGATGGTGCGGCTATGCTCATGCTTGAATCATTAGATAGTGCTGTTGCACGAAAGGCGACGATCTATGCAGAGCTTACGGGTTTCGGTATGAGTGGAGACGCCTATCACATGACCTCGCCCCCTGAGGATGGTCGTGGCGCAGCACGCTCGATGGCTAACGCGCTTCGGGACTCGGGTCTCAATGCATCAGATATTGGCTATATCAACGCACATGGCACCTCAACAATCGTAGGAGATCGTGCTGAGACTATGGCCGTAAAGTCAGTTTTCGGTGACGCTGCGTCTCAGCTGGCAGTGAGCTCCACCAAGTCGATGATCGGACACCTATTGGGCGCAGCGGGGGCCGTTGAAGCGGTATTTACGATTCTCGCGCTACGCGATGGCGTCGCCCCCCCTACAATTAATCTCGATAATCCGGGAGAGGGCTGTGACCTTAACTATGTTCCTCATAGCGCTCAGCAGAGAACCATTAACCATGCCATTAGCAACTCCTTTGGTTTTGGTGGGACGAATGGCACTCTGGTTTTCAGTCAGTTTTCAGCGTAACACCTCCCTTGGCTACTGAGACCTTTTGGGTCGATGGTGTCATCAACGCCGAGGTGTCTCCAGATGATCGTGGCTTGTGTTTAGCTGACGGTGTCTTTGAAACACTGCGGGTTGAGCGTGGGGTTATTTTGTGTAAACGCCGACATGTTCAACGCTTGAGTAGAGGGCTGGAGACCTTAAGGTTCCCGGCGCCTGCGCAGAGCGGCTTGAGGCTTGTTGAGCAGGCCGAGAGCGCTTTGACAAATGCCATCGTTGATGCCTCAGGTACCTTGAGGCTCACGGTTACCCGCGGTTCCGGGCCCCGAGGTTACAAGATCCCCAAGAATCAATCGCCACGCAGTATTTTGCGCTTCAGTCCGGGATTAGCCATGGCGGAGCCGCCTGCGGCCCTGACTATCAGCAAGGTGTACTGGTCTAGCCAGCCTGTATTTCAAGGCTGTAAGTTATTGGCAAGAACCGAGCAGGTGATGGCGCTGGAGGAGGCGCGCGCTCGTGGGTTCACCGACGCTATCATGTGCGATTCAGCGGGTTCATGGGTGTCGACAACCAGTGGTAATTTGTTTCTGCGCATCGGCGCTTGTCTTGTTACGCCCCCCGTCGATGATGTCGGCATAGCAGGGACTCGCAGGGAAGCTATCGTGGACCGCTGGGCCAAGATCCTAGGCTATGAGGTGAGCATTCGAAAAATCACCCGTGACGATATAATATCGGCACAGGAGGCTTGGTCTTGCAATGCGGTCAGAGGCATTAGTCCTATAGTTTCGGTAGATGAATTCCTTTTTGCTGAGACGACGGCCAGTGAGGCTTTAGCGGCTTGCATTCATCAAGAGGGGGCCCTTTGAGGCAATTGTTAGCGGGCTTAATCACCGTCCTCAGTGGGTTGTTCTTGTGTGTCTTCTTGGTAAATCAGTCTTTGCAGGCGCCGATGAACTTGCCTCCGAATGAGGCTACGATCGTTGTCGAGCAAGGGGAAAATCTCAAACAAATCTTAGTCAAGCTCAAGTCACGGGGTTTTATAAAGTCGAGCCGGGTGCTGGAACTTTGGGCTCGTTGGCAAGGCATTGATCGAAAAATCCATGCTGGCGAGTATCGATTGTCTCCGGGCTTGAGCGGTTATGAGTTTTTAAACCTGCTAAAGGACGGCGATGTGCTGAGTTATCAGATAACGCTTCCGGAAGGCATCACGCTGCAGCAGGCTCTGGATCGATTGCACGATGACACTCGCCTTGTACGGACCCTTGAAAATGCACAAGATCCGCTTTTATACGAGCTAGTGCTACCGTCATTGTCGCCCGAAGGATGGTTTTTACCTGAGACTTATCGGTTTGTGGCGGGCGATTCAGATTTGGACATACTGCGGCGCGCCCACCGTCTCATGCAAGGTGCGTTAATGCAGGCTTGGGAAGGCCGGGAGCTCGACATACCGCTCGCAACGCCCTTTGAGGCGCTCATACTTGCTTCTATTGTTGAACGTGAGACCTCAGTTGCTCAGGAGCGCGGGGCAATAGCCGGTGTATTCATGCGCAGGTTACAAGCCGACATGCGATTGCAGACTGACCCCACGGTTATCTATGGCCTAGGGGTTGAATTTGATGGTAATTTGACTCGCCGTCACCTAAAAGATGAGACCAACCCCTGGAACACTTATCGTATAAAGGGCTTACCGCCAACACCGATTGCACTTCCTGGCATAGCCGCATTAGAAGCGGCTGTACGGCCCGCTCGGGGTGCCGCTTTGTACTTTGTGGCTCGCGGTGATGGTTATCATGTGTTCTCTGAAACCCTTGAGGAACACAATGCTAACGTTAAGCGCTACCAGCTATCAAAAAAGGTCGACTATCGCTCAACACCTAAAGGCGGCGGATAGGTACAGTTTGTGACTGATGCTCCAAAATTTATTACGGTCGAGGGTGGCGAAGGGGTGGGAAAAACTACCCAGCTAGGCCTCATTGAGAACCGATTGCGCGAGCTGGGTATTCCTTTACTCGTAACACGTGAACCCGGTGGCACGCTTTTGGGAGAGCAACTACGGGATTTACTCCTGCAAAAGGAGGGCCTTGCTCCCACCCCCATGGCAGAACTACTCATGGTGTTTGCAGCTCGCGCTCAACATGTCAGTACCGTTATTGCGCCGGCACTAGAGCGCGGTGAATGGGTTCTTTGCGACCGATTCACCGATGCCAGCTTTGCCTACCAAGGGTTTGGTAGAGGCATATCGTTAGATCTTATTCACCAATTAGCTCAGCTTACTCACCCCAAGACCAATCCCGACCTCACTATTTTACTCGACGTCGATCCTGAAATTGGATTAGAACGTGCTCGATTAAGGGGAGAGCTGGATCGGTTTGAGCGCGAGGCCATGCCGTTTTTTGAAGCCGTGAGAGCTGGGTATTTGCATCGCGTCAAACAAGAGCCCCATCGATGGCGGGTGATTGATGCCAGTATTGAGTTAGAGCAGGTGGAGCAACAGTTGGATACCGTGCTGAAAGAATGGATAGCCCGTGAGATCTCCTGAGCTCCTTAAACCTTGGCTGAACCCAGCGCTACCCTGGCAACACGGGGTTCTTGAGCGCTTGTCATCGCTCCAAGCTCAGGAAAAACTACCCCATGCCATATTATTAACGGGCGCTAAGGGGTTGGGTAAAACTCGCATGGCGGCATCGTTTGCAGCGGGACTGCTATGCAAGATCCCCGGTATTGATCCCTGTGGCAGCTGTGAGGCGTGTCAGCTTGTTGGGGGCGGGGCGCACGGCGATTTTAAATGGATTGCGCCCGAAGAGGGGAAGCGTGCTATCGGGGTTGATGCCATTCGTCATGCGGTGACGTTTATGCAGCAGACACCGGGCTATGGGTTTCATAAGCTTTTGGTGATTGAGCCTGCCGAGGCGATGACTGTGGCCGCAGCTAATGCTCTGTTGAAAACCTTAGAGGAGCCCTCAGGGAACGCCCACCTGATTTTAGTAAGCCATCGTCCTGGTGAGTTGCCGGCCACCATTAGATCACGATGTCAGCGCTTTAATGTGCCACACCCCACAATGCAGGTTGCGATAGATTGGCTTACGGCGCAGACGTCGTGTTCTGCTCAAATAGCCGATCAAGCCTACTCCCTTACGAGAGCTCAGCCATTGACTGCAGAACGCCTTATTCAAAGTGAAGATCTTGTTGCACGGGAAGCACTTGCTGGCGCCTTAGATGGGCTGCTCGACGGCACAAAAGTCATGCCAGAGGCGCTGGTGGAACTCAATAGTTACGAGCTCGACATGGTGCTCGAAACTGCGTTACAGAGTGTCGAGCGACGAGTCTACGCAGCTGCAGTGCCTAATGCCTCACGCCAACACTTTTACCAGCGCGATCAAATTTTGCGGTGGTTAGCGGCGAGTCGAAGCGGTATCAACTTTGGTCGTGATGTCATGTTGCCCGAATTGGGCCGGCTCCTGACAAGCAGGCATTAGGCAGCATGAATGTTTGGGGCCTAATTGTTAAACTGTGCGTCCGTGCACTGGAGTTCAAGTCATGAGTGATAGTAACCGACAGGGCATTCTGTCCCTGACGATTAAGGATAAAGCCGTTTTGTATGCGGCTTACATGCCGTTTCTCGATAATGGCGGAATTTTCGTTCCCACCAACAAGCGCTATAGCATTGGCGATGAGGTATTTATGTTGCTGACGCTGATGGACGAGCCGGAAAAAATTCCTATCGCCGGGCGGGTAGTATGGATTACACCGGCGGGTGCTCAGGGCAATCGACAGGCCGGTGTTGGGGTTCAATTTTCAGAGCAGGACGCAACGGCCAATGCCAAAATCGAACTCCATCTAGGGGGAGCACTGAATTCTGAGCGTCAGACCCATACCATGTGATGCTTGTTAGGCCGAATAAATTTTGGGGGGCGTGCGGTTCATTAAGAGGTGGTTACGAAACGGCTACCCTTCCAAAGCTTGGTAAAAAAAAGGCCCCGTCGGGGCCTATGTACTGCTGTCTTAGGAGTCGGCGATCCCTTGCATCCTGCTCAGGGTCTCGCTTTAACAGAGTCGCATTACCTCTGTCAGGTTGTCGGGCAGCGCTATTTACTCGGCAACGACTTCAGTATGCTACAACTAGCGGGGGTGCTGTCCACCATCAATTACCTGCTTCTTAGACCAATATACGATAAAAATATCCATGTTCATAATATCTAGCCCTTCAGCGTCAACACATAAAGCTAAGTATTATAATATCGTCATAAATTACTGTATTTAAACAATAAAATGTTTATTTTTTTTCGGTGTGGTGGTGTTAATGTGTTTTTTGACACGAGCACTTGCCAAGCTGATATTGCAACAGATGGGTGCCTGTGCGAGTATCCGCGCCCTTGGAATCGCTGGCTTTTGGCGATGTTCCTACAAGGATTCTGCGGGAGTGGCGAAATTGGTAGACGCGCTGGATTTAGGTTCCAGTGCCGCAAGGCGTGAGAGTTCGAGTCTCTCCTTCCGCACCATTAAACAGTAAAGCGTGGGCATTCCGTGAGATGCCCTCATGCTGGGCTAAAATTAAGAAATTCAGGAGTTTTTCATGCGGGTATCTATCGAAACGACCTCCGGCCTAGAGCGGCGCCTTACCATTGGCGTGCCTGCCGACCGGGTCGATGGCGCGGTTGAACAGCGTCTGCGAGAGGCGGCACGCAACGTACGCCTGCCTGGTTTCCGCCCAGGAAAAGTGCCCATGAAGGTCATGCAGCAACGTTTTGGCGGCGGCATTCGTCAGGAAGTTATTGGTGAGGTGATCAATCAGTCGTTTCAAGAAGCTGTCATTACCGAGAAATTGCGCCCTGCTGGGCAGCCCAGAATAGAACCACGGGCTCTAGAAGCAGGCAGGGACGTCGAATACACCGCTACGTTCGAAATTTTTCCAACCCTTGAAATCAATGAGATCACGGATCTGAAAATAGACCGCCCTGTTGCTGAAGTGAATAGTGCAGATGTCGATGAGATCATTGAAATATTCCGTAAACAACGCGGAGAATTAAAGGACGTTGATCGACCTGCTGAGTCCGGTGACACCGTGGTAATAGACTTTGCGGGAACCCGAGATGGCGAGGCCTTTGACGGAGGCACTGGAGAAGATCATTCCCTCGAGCTCGGTAGCGGCAAAATGATTCCGGGTTTTGAAGATGGAATTGTGGGCATGTCTGCTGGAGATCAAAAATCTATCGACGTGACGTTTCCAGAAGATTATTCGAGCGAAGAGCTGCAGGGCGCTGACGCCACTTTTGCCATCACTTGTAAGTCGGTTAAAGCGCTTGAGCTCGCGCCCCTCGATGAAGAACTCTTCGCAAGTTACGGCGTAGAAGAGGGTGGTGAGCCCGTTTTTCGGGAGGAGGTGCAAAAAAATATGGAGCGAGAGCTCCGTAATGCAGTCCAGGCCCACATCAAGAATCAGGTCATGGACGGTGTTGTTGCCGCTCATGATGACATTGAAATCCCTTCGAGCTTGGTGGCTCAGGAAATCGATGGTATGCGCGGACAAATGTTCCAGCAGTTTGGGGGGCAAGCGGCACCAGAAATGGATCTCAAGAGCATACTGCCCGATGAAATGTTCAAGGAGCAGGCTGAGCGTCGCGTAAAGCTTGGATTGCTATTGGGAGAAATGATTACGAAATTTGAGTTGCGAGCTGATCCAGCTAAGGTTAGAGAGGCTATAGAAGACATTGCCTCAACTTATCAGGAACCTGAAGAAGTGATTAACTGGTACTACAGCGAAAATGAACAGCTCGCCCAAGTGGAGTCGCGTGTACTGGAAGACCAGGTGGTCGATAAGCTGCTTGAGAGCGCGCAAATTGAAGATCAGGAAAGCACCTATCAAGACGCTTTGGCCGCTGCTCGGCCTGCACAGGCCTGACACCCTTACATCGGAGTAATTTATGATTCACGACAGACCCTTGCAGGACGCCAATAACCTCGGCTTGATACCCATGGTCATCGAGCAAACCTCTCGCGGCGAGCGCTCATTCGATATCTATTCTCGGCTGTTAAAGGAGCGCGTCATTTTTGCCGTAGGTCCGGTTGAGGACAACATGGCAAACCTGATAGTTGCGCAGCTGTTGTTTTTGGAGTCGGAAAATCCAGACAAGGACATTCATCTTTATATCAATAGTCCGGGCGGTTCGGTAACCGCCGGGCTGTCTATTTACGATACCATGCAGTTCGTAAAGCCTGATGTCAGCACGATGTGTTTGGGGCAGGCAGCCTCCATGGGTGCGTTTCTTCTCAGCGGTGGTGCCAAAGACAAGCGCTACATCCTGCCGAATGCACGAACTATGATTCATCAGCCTTCAGGCGGCGCTCAAGGGCAGGCAACGGATATAGACATACAGGCAAAAGAAATCCTTATTATCCGTGAGCGGCTGAATCGACTGATGGCGGAACACACGGGACAGCCCTTAGAGGTCATTGAGCGTGACACTGAACGCGACCGTTTTATGGACGCTGAACAAAGCCAAACTTATGGCTTGGTGGACCATGTGGTGAATAACCGCGAGGTCATAGCCACAGGCTCTTAGGGCAATTGGGTCTTGCAAACGAGCCCCAAACCGATCATCGTTTGCACTGGGAGATAGTTAAGTCTCCGCTTGAGGAAGTGCGTAATGGCAAAAGACAGTGCTGACAGTGATAAGCTGCTTTACTGCTCATTCTGCGGCAAAAGCCAGAATGAGGTAAGAAAACTGATTGCGGGACCGTCGGTGTTTATCTGTGATGAATGCGTGGATCTGTGCAATGACATTATCCGTGAAGAAGTTCAAGAGGCCGCGAGCGAGTCAAGTTCGGACAAGCTGCCTATCCCATACGAGATTAATGAAATCCTTGACCAGTATGTCATTGGCCAGCAGAGAGCCAAACGCGTGCTGGCAGTCGCGGTATACAACCACTATAAGCGACTCCGCTACACACCTGATGCGCGCTCAGGAGACGATGTGGAGCTCAGCAAGTCCAATATTCTGCTAGTAGGCCCGACAGGGTCTGGTAAGACACTCCTCGCTGAGACTCTGGCTAGACTACTCGACGTTCCCTTTACGGTTGCCGACGCAACGACATTGACTGAAGCCGGTTACGTCGGCGAGGACGTTGAGAATATTATTCAAAAACTGCTGCAAAAGTGCGACTACGATGTGGAGCGCGCCCAGATGGGTATCGTCTACATCGATGAAATTGACAAGATTTCGCGGAAATCTGACAACCCCTCGATAACTCGAGATGTGTCTGGGGAAGGTGTACAGCAGGCTCTGTTGAAGCTGATTGAAGGCACTGTCGCGTCAGTGCCGCCCCAGGGTGGGCGTAAGCATCCTCAGCAAGAGTTTTTGCAAGTCGACACCAGCAATATTCTGTTTATCTGCGGCGGCGCTTTCGCTGGTCTCGATAAAATTATTCGTAACCGCTCTGAAAAAGGCGGCATCGGTTTTACAGCCGAAGTTAAGAGTAAGGATGAAACGCGACGGTTTGGGGAGATGATCTCTGATCTTGAGCCTGAGGATTTAGTGCAATATGGTTTGATACCCGAGTTTGTTGGTCGACTACCGGTTATAGCGACCCTCGAGGAGCTCGACGTCGAAGCTTTGGTGCGGATTTTAACTGAACCTCGCAATGCTTTAACCAAACAGTATGCAAAAATGTTTGACATGGAAGGGGTTGAAATCGACTTCCGTGAAGACGGGCTCCGGGCGGTAGCTGAGCGGGCGATGGATCGTAAAACCGGGGCAAGGGGTTTGCGCTCTATTCTAGAAAATGTTCTTCTCGAATCTATGTATAACGTGCCCTCACAGCAGAACGTTGCCAAAATCGTAGTCGATGAAAGCGTTATTCAGGGTGAGTCTGAGCCGTTGCTGGTTTACGAAAATAATGAAGCTGCACGAGCGGGTGCCGAAGACTGACATCACCTTTGAATAGTGGCGTTGCCCGTTGGTGACCCCCTTTTCATTGAAAGTCATCCACCCCTTGAGAATACACCGTACTATCCCCATGTAAGTGGTATAGACATTGGAGTATTCCATGAACGACGCTGTTGCTATTGAGTTGCCTTTACTGCCCCTTCGCGATGTGGTGGTGTATCCCCACATGGTGCTACCACTGTTTGTGGGACGTGAGAAGTCCATTGAAGCCCTTGAACAGGCCATGGCTAACGACAAACAAGTCCTATTAGTTGCCCAGCGTAACGCCTCCGACGACATGCCTGCAGTTGACGATCTCTATCAGGTTGGCACCGTCTCTAATATTTTACAGCTGCTGAAGCTACCCGATGGCACCATTAAGGTACTGGTTGAGGGTGAGTACCGTGCCGCAGTTGAATCTATGAATGATGAGGGCGATTACACGATTGCCCATGTTCGACAAATAGAGATCAGCGCGCTTCCTGACGACGAAATTGATGAGTGCATACGCACCGTGGTTGAGCAGTTCGAAAAATATGTGAGCTTAAGTAAGAAAGTGCCCTCTGAGGTGCTCGCTTCGCTTTCGGGCATTGAAGACCCTGGGCGTCTTACAGACACCATAGCCGCACACATGAGTGTCGATCTGGAAGAGAAGCAGCGCATCCTAGAGATATCGTCACTGCGGGATCGTGTGAGCCATTTGCTGGGTCTGATGGATGCTGAGATGGATTTGTTTCAGGTGGAGAAACGGATTCGTGGTCGGGTCAAGAAGCAAATGGAGAAAAGTCAGCGAGAATACTATTTGAACGAACAAATGAAGGCTATTCAGAAGGAGTTGGGAGAGCTGGACGATGCCCCTAATGAGCTTGATGAGCTAGAGAGCCGGATATCTGATGCAAAAATGCCTGACGAGGCTCGTGATAAAGCGTTAGGTGAATTGAACAAGCTAAAAATGATGTCGCCCATGTCAGCAGAGGCCTCTGTGTTGAGGGGGTATATCGACTGGATGGTGAGTGTCCCTTGGACAAAACGCAGTAAGGTTAAGCACGATCTAAAGCGCGCGGCCTCAATACTCGACGCCGATCATTATGGGCTTGAAGAGGTAAAGGATCGTATTTTGGAGTATCTCGCGGTCCAAAAGCGCGTGCGCAAGATAAAAGGGCCTGTTCTGTGCCTAGTTGGTCCTCCGGGGGTTGGCAAAACCTCCCTAGGAGAATCTCTGGCTAGAGCAACCAATCGAAAATTTGTCAGGATGGCGCTAGGCGGAGTACGTGACGAAGCTGAAATACGAGGCCACCGAAGAACCTATATTGGATCGATGCCAGGCAAGCTACTGCAGAAAATGGCAAAGGCAGGGGTTAGGAATCCACTCTTTCTGCTAGATGAAATCGATAAAATGGGCACTGATCACCGAGGAGATCCCGCCTCAGCGATGTTAGAAGTTCTCGACCCCGAGCAGAATCATGCCTTTAACGACCATTACCTGGAGGTGGATTACGACTTGTCAGACGTTATGTTTGTCTGCACCTCAAATACTATGAATATCCCAGGTCCTCTTCTAGATCGTATGGAGGTTATTCGGATACCAGGCTACACGGAAGATGAAAAGCTGAATATTTGCACTCGTTATCTGGCGCCCAAGCAGATCAAGCAAAACGGTTTGAAGCCAGAGGAAATAAAGTTAGGCCCAGAGGCACTTCTGGACGTTATACGCTATTACACCAAAGAGGCGGGTGTCAGGGGCTTGGAACGAGAGGTGGCAAAGATCTGCCGTAAGATGGTAAAGCAGTTCGCCACTGGTGAAAGCCAAGGCGAAGTTGAGATCACACCGAGCATGTTGCCAGACCTGCTAGGCGTACAGAAGTATAACTTTGGGATCGCTGAGGAAGACAGCAAAGTGGGGCAGGTGACTGGTCTCGCGTGGACTTCAGTCGGCGGAGAGCTGCTAACCATAGAGGCAGCGGCCGTAGCTGGCAAAGGACGTAATGTTAAAACCGGCTCCCTTGGCGATGTGATGCAAGAGTCGATTCAGGCTGCAACAACTGTTTTTCGATCTCGCTCACAAAGCTTAGGCGTGACCGCCGCCTATCACGAACGCAATGACATCCATATTCATGTGCCTGAAGGGGCGACTCCGAAAGATGGCCCGAGCGCTGGCATTGCCATGTGCACTGCACTGGTGAGCGTTGCTACGCAGATTCCGGTGCGTTCGGAGGTGGCGATGACTGGAGAGATCACCCTTCGTGGTGAAGTGTTGCCTATTGGTGGGCTGAAAGAGAAATTACTTGCCGCGCGCAGGGGAGGCATTAAGACCGTTGTTATACCCAAAGAAAATGAGCGGGACTTAAAAGAGGTGCCAGACAATATTCTTGAGAACCTGAATATCATGCCTGTAAAGTGGATCGATGAGGTGTTAGCGATCGCGTTGGAGCGGGTGCCCGACCCGATCAGCGAAGAAGAGTATTTGGCTGACACGCTAGTAGGGACGAGTAATAAAGACCAATTGGAGCCCTCAAGACCCCCCGCGCATTAAGATTGTTGTGCTGCAGGTCGTTTTTTCATCGGTTTATGGCTAACTTTCATTGACCATTTCTACTTCGTCGTTATAACCTTCTACTGAACAAGAGAGGGCTTACGCCCAACCCTGCATCAACCCTGCATCAAACCTGCCGAGAGGAACTCAAGTGAATAAAAATGAATTAATAGACGCGATTGCCGAGGAAGCTGACCTGTCCAAAGCATCAGCGGGCCGTGCACTAGACGCCGCCATCAATGCCATTACTGGCGCCCTGTCAAAGCAGGACACCGTATCACTGGTTGGCTTTGGCACTTTTTCTGTGAAGCATCGGGCTGCCCGTGAGGGTCGTAACCCTCGCAGCGGTGAGACTATTCAGATCAAAGCTTCTAACGCGCCTGGCTTCAAGGCCGGTAAAGCACTCAAGGATGCGGTTAACAGTTAACCTAATGCTGTGCCGGTTCCCTGCAAGGGGTAACGCAAGAAGGCAACCGTAAGTTCACAAGATGAAAAGGCGCTTTATTGCGCCTTTTTTCGTATAATTGTGTCAGATTAACCAGCCTCAATTTTGTGTGTGAATTAAGCTGGCTTACAAGGAGACCGATTTATCACTCGCATCACCCTTGCGAGGTTTCGGGCTGCTTTGCTAATTAAACAATTGGAAACCTCTAACGATGATGCAGTCGATTCGCGCCGGCACCAAAACTGCCGGTTTCAAGGTCATTATTTTCTTCATAGTTTTTTCTTTTGCAGGCTTCGGTCTTGAACAAGTCATTTTTGGCGGATCGGGCACGTCGGTTGCGGAGGTCAACGGCACCGAAATCACGCCTCAAGAATTGGAGGTTGCAATCGCGGGGCAGAAACGTCAGCTCATACAAATTTTTGGCGACAACATCGATCCAGAAATGCTTGATGATGATCGCATTCGACCTCGAGCTCTGGAGGAAATGATTGAACGAACTGTTCTGCTTCAAGCTGCGACAGATAATGCCATGGTGGCCTCCAGTCGCGCTATTGGTGAGATCGTGGGTTCCATAGAAGCCTTCAAGGTTGATGGCGTGTTTAACGCCGATCAATACAAAGTGGTGTTGGCCAATGCCGGTTACAGCCCAGAGCGTTTTCGGCGAGAGCAAGTCCAGCAGGTTATTCTCAGCCAGCTACAGCAGAGTGTGTTGGGGTCCGACTTTGTTACTAAGGTAGAACTTGTCTCGGCTGCTGAGGCGACAGAGGAAGAGCGCGACGTCAGATACCTAATAGTGACTAACGATATGCTGCGTTCATCAGCCGCAGTTTCTGAAGATTCAGTCAGGCAGGCGTACGATCGGGACCCCAGTGTGTGGACCACAGAAGCGACGGTAGTGGCCGATTACATTGTGATAGCCAGGGATGATTTTTTATCGCCAGTTGATCCAGAGGCCCTCGATGAGGAGTTTGAAAACGTAAAGGATGAGTACACCGTTGCCGAGCAAACACTGATTGCTCATATTTTATTGATCCAGGGTGATGATGAGTCTGTTGAAGACTACGCCGGACGGATTGACCAGGTGGCCAGCCGCATCGCCGCAGGTGAGGATTTTGCTGAACTCGCTGGCGAGGTTTCTGATGATGTAGGCTCAGCAACCCTAGGCGGAGAGTTGGGTTTCACGGATGGCACAGTATTCCCCGAGCCCATGGAAAATGCGGTGAGCAATCTTAGCGTGGGTGAGGTGTCTGCGCGGGTAGAGACCGACGCGGGCATTCACTTCATCCGTGTTCAGGAGCGCGTGGCCGGTGAGACGCCTGATTACCAACAGCTGAAAGACGAGTTGGCTAAATCCATGCAAGAAGCCGAGGCCGACCAGACGCTGCTACTTACCGTCGAGGAATTACGAGAACTGAGTTTTAGTGCGGCAGATTTGCAGCAGCCCGCTGATGCCTTATCCCTCGTGGTAGCTCAATCTTTGCCAGTATCTTTGAACAGTGGCGAAGGGGTGTTCTCGGAGCGATCCGTACGGGAGGCCTTGTTCTCTGAGGAGGTCTACGAAGCGGGGAACAACAGTACCGTATTAGAGGTCTCGGGAAATCGCTATGTTGTGGTTAGAGTCGCCGAACGCCGACCCCCAGAGATTTTGCCTTTTACCCAAGTGGCACAAACTATCCGAGATGATTTAGAAGCCAATGCCCAGAAGGCCGCGAAGTTCGCGCTCTTGGAATCGCTGCGGTCACGCCGAACCGAGGGAGAGCGGTTGGAGGAAATTGCCAACGCTGAGGGTTACGAGTGGCGCGTTGAGTTGGGTGCACGCAGAGTCGGCAGTCTGCTGCCACCCGAGGTCGTGTCACTGGCTTTTTCCATGGGACAGGGTGCTGACGCCGCGCTAGATAGCGTTGATCTTGTGAATGGCGATTTGGCCGTGGTCGAGTTAGCGCGGGTTGAGCCGGGTCGACTCGATAATCTATCGAGCGCTCAGCGGGATCAACTGGCTACACAGCTTACCCAACTTCAGGGGCAACTATCGATGCTCGAGTACCGAACAGCACTGCGTGACAATGCAGATATTGTTACACGCTGAAATTAGATTGTATCGTGACTCCCAAAAGCATGGCTAACTCAATACCGCCGGGTCAAAACGATGCTTTGGGTCAGTTAGCGGCCGCGGTGTCAGGCGTTGTGACAGCGAGCGATGTGCGCAGCCCTCTAGCACAACCCGATTGGGTTACTGATAGGCGGCCTCCACCTGTAGAGCGGTGGCACCCGGAACACTGTGGTGATATCGGGATGGAAATCCGCGAAGATGGCAGCTGGTGGCATGATGGTTCACCCATCCGACGCAGTGAGTTAGTGCAGCTTTTTGCCAGTATCTTGCGGCTAGAGGAGGACGGCAACTATTACCTCGTCACCCCTGTGGAGAAGGTGGTCGTTGAGGTGGCGTTGCACCCTTTACGCGTGATCGATGCCGAGCCTCTGGCAGGGCACTCTCCTGATGTGCTCATTTTGACACTCAACACCGGCGGCCAAGTGCCGCTGGACAAACGACACACATTGACCCCAGAGCCCCGTGCCGCCGACGCGGCTTATATCACCTTGGACAACGGTCTAACCGCTCTGTTTACTAGAGCGGCATGGTATCGGCTTGTTAACCAAGCGGATGATTCTGGCGGCATTTACAGCGATGGCAGACGCCTTTCGCTGATGCCTTCTGAGTAGGCGAAACCGGCTTAGCGCAGCGCGCCAATTATCCCTTACATATTGGGATAATTAGGCCCGCCAAATCCCTCAGGTGTAACCCAAGTAATATTTTGTGATGGATCTTTAATGTCGCAGGTTTTGCAATGCACACAGTTTTGCGCGTTGATCTGGAACCGCTGCCCGCTGGGATCCTCTACTATTTCATACACACCAGCAGGACAATAACGCTGTGCCGGCTCATCGTAACGGGGCAAATTTGTTGCCAGTGGCACATCAGGGTCGAGTAGCGTGAGATGGCAAGGTTGATCTTCTTCGTGATTAGTATTGGAGAGAAACACTGAGGACAAGCGATCAAAAGTGACAACATTGTCAGGCTTCGGGTACGCAATTTTCTTAGCCTTATCTGCATCTTCAAGGCAGGCATAGTCGGGCTTCTTATCCCGAAGTGTGAAGGGCAGTTTTCCGCCAAAAATATTCTGATCGATCCAGACTAAAGCTGCGCCTATCAAGTAGCCAAACTTATGCATGAAGCCTGCGAAGTTGCGGGTGGTATACAGCTCTTCTCCCAACCATGAGCCTTTAAGGCGCTCTGTGTAGGCGTTGAGATCCTGAGGCGCTTCATCCCCTTGGGCCAGTGCATCCATGAGAGTTTCGGCGGCGATCATGCCGCTCTTCATGGCGGTATGATTACCTTTAATTTTTACGCTGTTCAATGTGCCTGCATCACAGCCAATGAGAAGTCCGCCCGGGAAGTGCATTTTGGGTAAAGAGTTGTGTCCTCCCTTTGCTAGAGCTCTCGCGCCGTAAGCGATACGACTGCCACCTTCCAGAACGGTTTGGGTGGTGGGGTGGGTCTTCCAGCGCTGAAACTCTTCAAAAGGACTTAGGTGCGGGTTCGAGTAATTCAAGTCGCATATCAGACCTAAGTAAACCTGATTGTTTTCTGCATGGTATAAAAATGCACCTCCAGATGAGTTACTCTCGGAGAGCGGCCATCCAAGGCCATGTACTACCTTACCGGGCTCGTGCTTACTCGGGTCTATCTCCCATATTTCCTTGATACCAATGCCGTAATGTTGCGGATCGGCGTCTTTATTGAGTTCAAACTGTTGCATGAGTTGCTTACCGAGGTGACCCCGGCAGCCTTCAGCAAACAACGTGTAACGTGCATGCAGCTCCATGCTGGGTACATAGGCATCTTTTTGAGTGCCATCCAGCCCAACACCCATTTCTCCGGTGGCAATGCCCTTAACGGCCCCTGATTCATCATAAAGCACTTCTGCGGCGGCAAAACCCGGATATATCTCAACCCCCAGACCCTCGGCCTGTTCGGCCAGCCAGCGGCAGACGTTGCCCATTGATACAATATAATTACCCTCATTATGGGTCGGTTTGGGAATCATAAAGTTGGGCAATTTAGTGGCACCGCTACCACTTGTATAGAAATAGAACGTGTCTTCTGTCACTGGGGTGGATAGCGGAGCGTCTAAGTCCGCCCAGTTAGGTAATAGTTCGTTGAGTGCCCTAGGCTCTAACACTGCACCCGAAAGAATGTGTGCGCCCACCTCTGAACCTTTTTCCACCACACAGACGGTTGTCTCGCGTTCTTGCTCCTGAGCCAGCTGCATTATGCGTATCGCGGCCGACAATCCAGCAGGCCCGGCGCCTACAATAACAACGTCAAACTCCATTGATTCGCGTTCCATGGCGATTTTCCCCCAAAATTGGTGTTGTGCTACTCAGTAGTGTGGTGTGTTCCCGTACGGTACTGGTATAGTCGCGCCCGTGGCAGATTTCTGCCTTAAACAGCCACCGGCTCAGTCTTACAACTGAACTTGTGGTCTCCTTTTTGAACTTCGGGTATGTTACACTAAACACCCCGCAAAGCACTATTCTAGCAAAGCTACGGAGTCACAATGAAAGCACTGGTCGCTGTTAAGCGCGTAGTTGATTATAACGTCAAAGTACGTGCCAAAGCCGATGGCAGTGATGTTGAACTTAACAATGTCAAAATGGCCATCAACCCCTTTTGTGAAATCGCTGTCGAAGAGGCCGTGCGCCTCAAAGAGGCTGGCACTGTCTCTGAAGTCGTCGTGGTCTCAGTTGGAGAAAAGTCTAGCCAAGAGCAAATTCGCACAGCACTGGCGCTTGGCGCAGACCGCGGTATCCATGTCGAGGTTGAAGGTCGACCAGAGCCCCTTGAGATTGCCAAGCTTTTAAAGGGCGTTGTCGATAAAGAGCAGCCACAGCTGGTCATTTTAGGCAAACAGTCCATTGACGGTGATAATAACCAGACAGGGCAGATGCTGGGAGCACTGGCCAACATGGGACAAGGAACCTTCGCTTCTGAAATTAAAATTGATGGCGATAGCTTGCAGGTCATCAGAGAGGTTGATGGCGGCCTCCAGACCCTCAAGTTGGCACTGCCCGCAATCGTGACAACCGATTTGCGTCTTAATGAACCTCGTTACGCCTCGCTGCCTAATATCATGAAAGCTAAAAAGAAGCCGTTAGATGTTACGAATCCTGAAGAGCTTGGTGTTGCAGTGTCATCACACGTGACGCAGTTGGGAGTGGCACCACCGCCTGAACGTGCAGCGGGAATCAAGGTTGAAGATGTGGCTCAACTAGTCGATAAACTCAAGAATGAAGCAAAGGTGATCTCATGAATACACTGGTTATTGCCGAACACGACAACAGCACGCTTAAGCCTGCAACCCATAATGCGGTTGCTGCGGCACAGGCCATTGGTGGCGAAATTGATATTTTGGTGGCTGGAGCGGACTGCAGTGCGGCCGCAGCCGCTGCTGCTGCAATTCCGGGTGTTGGTAAAGTACTCTGCGCCGATAACGCGGTATATGCGAATCAATTGGCCGAAAATGTGGCTCTACTGATTGCCGACGTTGCCGCAGCCTATGACAACGTGGTTGCACCAGCGACAACGGGTGGCAAAAACACCATGCCTCGAGTGGCCGCCTTGCTAGACGTCGCTCAGATTTCCGACATCATCGCCGTTGATAGTCCAGACACTTTTAAGCGGCCGATTTATGCGGGCAACGTTATAGCCACGGTACAGTCTTCCGATGCTAAAAAAGTTATTACGGTGCGAACGACCGCTTTTGATGGCGTGCCGGAGGAGGGTGGCTCTGCTACCGTTGAGGCCGTGGCAGCGGCTCATGACGCCGGGCTCTCAAGCTTTATCAGTGAAGAGGTTGCTGTGTCGGACAGACCGGAGCTCACCGCTGCATCAGTGGTTATTTCTGGTGGCCGAGGGATGCAAAATGGCGACAATTTCCAGCTGTTGGAAGGTATTGCTGACAAGCTCGGCGCTGCGATTGGCGCCTCCCGTGCGGCGGTAGACGCCGGATTTGTGCCTAACGATTATCAGGTCGGACAGACCGGTAAGATTGTGGCACCGGACCTGTACATAGCCGTCGGTATTTCTGGCGCCATTCAGCATTTGGCGGGAATGAAAGACAGCAAAGTGATTGTTGCCATCAATAAGGATGAGGACGCACCTATCTTTCAGGTTGCAGACTATGGCTTGGTTGCTGACTTGTTTCAGGCACTGCCTGAACTAGAGGCCGCGATATAAGCGCGTTTATCTAACATCGCCCTGGTTTGCAGGGCGATGTCCTTAAGTCTTCCAAAATCTCCCCGAGATCATGCGTTGCGTTTATTTCCACGTAGATCGAATTTCTCGGGCGCTTTGTCGGTTAATGGGTGTGTCGGCTGCCAAGCTAGAGGGTTCCCTCAGATCGCATTTTTGTTGCCTACACAGACCGTGACGGTCGGGTATAAATACTCAGACAGGCTAGAGTCTTGTTGTGCCTGGGATTGATTTTCTCATTGAAAATTACTGCTCTGGCTCAGAGACTTGGCAATGCCTTGCCTGCGATAAAATTTAATCAAGCTGCAGTTTAATCCCCAGCTTTTTAATAGCAGCGCTTGCCAGTAAAAGCTCTCCGGTGCTGAGCGGATAGTGCTCGTACCACTTTGCCGGGAAGCAAAGATGCAATGTCGTCTCGGTTGCGCTCACCCGCAGACCCTCGAGGTTCTCTACCCACTTTAAAACTACGGCGAGGCGCATTATCACCAACAGTTTTGTCACGCTATCGCTATCGCTACTACGCAGCTTGTTTAGGTCATCCTGTCGGAGTTTGCCTCGCTGGTGGGCAACCAGCGTAGCCAAGAGCTCTTGTTCTCCCTGAGAAAACCCTGGTAAATCTGAGTTTTTGAGCAGGTAAGCTGAGTGCCGGTTGTAATGTTTCTGGGAAATCGCCACGCCAATAGCGTGGCATCGGGCGGCCCACATAAGTAACTCGACCTCACGGCTGTCCAGTTGCCATATTGGAGAGAGCGCAGCGGTGAGATTGCTTACCATTGCCGAGACGTGGTCAGCTGTTGTGGTATCTGCCTTGTAACGTGCCAAGATGGCGGAAATCGACCGTTCTCGGACATCTTCATGTTGCAGCCTACCCACCAAGTCGTAGACAACGCCTTCTCGAAGCGCGCCTTTTGACGTTCGCATCCTCTCAATATTAAGCACCTGGAAAATGGCTAATGCTATAGCGACTCCTGCAGCAATGACGAGCCGTCGTTTATCGTTTAGGCCCTCCCAAGGGATTTCGTCCGCATGTTTATAGATCAGCAGGCTTTTTCGCAACCGTTCAAGGTTATTGATATCGATACCATCTTCGCTCCAACCATTTAATCTAATGAGCGCTTCGATTGCCTGGAATGTACCTGATGACCCGATGGCCTCGGACCAATACTTAGCCCTGTAATTTGAGCGAATATGTGATACCTCAATCATCGCTTGCTCATAGGCATTATTAAAGCGTCGTTTGCTGATTCTCCCGTTTGTAAAATAAGCGTTCGCGTAGCTGACGCAGCCTAGCTGCAGGCTTTCAAGACGCGAAGGTTCAAAACGTCTGCCCACTATAAATTCTGTACTGCCACCACCAATATCGATGACGAGACGACTTCTTCGGTCATCGGCCAGTGCATGGGCGACACCCAGGTATACAAGGCGCGCTTCTTCACGACCGTAAACTACGTCTACAGGAACCCCAAGAATACGTTCCGCGGGCTTTGTGAAATCCTTACGGTTGCTAGCACGACGCAAAGCATGTGTGCCAACTACTCGAATTCGCGAGGGTTCGACACTTTGCAGTAACTGTGCAAATTGTTTTAGGCAGCTAAGGCCCCGTTCAATCGAACTTTTTGAGAGCTTACGACCTTTAAGGCCTGCCCCGAGCTGAACCTTTTCTGCGAGGGTGTGAACAGGCTTAATCTCGCCATGCTCAATGCGCCCGATAAGCAAATGGAAGGAGTTACTGCCGAGATCGAGTGCGGCAAGCAGGCTGCCATCGGGGAGTGGGGTAGTCGTGCCGGCATTCATGAGCTTGGCATTGGTAGCGTTGGTCATGTTTATCGTCTTAGTGTCGAGTAACCAATGCCTGAGACACGGTTACTAGCATTCTGGGCGGTAGCGTCCACTTAGGTTTCATAGGCGCAGGCATGCTAGGGCTCAAAACTCATGGGAGCCCTACCGGTCATTCGTGTAAGAAGTTCATAACCAATGGTGCTTGCGTGCTGGGCAACCTCATTAACCGGTAGGTTTTTGCCCCAGAGTTCGACCGGAGTGCCGATTTGACAGTCGGGAAGGGTCGTGACGTCAACGGTGATCATGTCCATTGAAACTCTCCCAACCAGTGGAAATCGTTGGCCGTGTATCCATACGGGTGTCCCATCTTCTGCTCCTCTAGGATAACCGTCGCCATAACCCACTGGAACGGTAGCAATGAGGCTGTCCTGAGGTGCTGTCCAGCGTCCGCCGTAACCCACAGTCTGACCCCGAGGAACCTTTCTAAGCGCCATGATTTCCGATTTAAAGGACATAACGGGGCTTAGGGACGTAGGTTCTAAGCTGCCTGCATATGCTGCTCCATACAGCATGATTCCAGGTCGCAACCAATCTGTGGTCGACGTTAAGTTATTAATAATGGCCGCTGAGTTGGCTAGGCTTGTCCCTGACATTGCCGTGCTTTCTAGTGATCGCCAAGCCTGTTGTTGTTCTCGAGTTAGCGATGAGGAGGGATTTTCTCCATCGGCAAAGTGGCTCATGAGGGTTAACGAGTCTGCACCCAATTTGCGCAGACGCTCGGTCACCTGCACCGCCTCCGCGGGAGAAAAGCCGAGTCGATGCATGCCCGTGTCTATTTTAATCCATAGCGGAGTCGAGGGCATTTGGTCAGCCGCTTCCAGCAAGTCTATTTGATGATGACTATGCAGCGTCATCATCAGATTATGCTCAACGATGGTGTCGCAATCAGCTCGATCAAACGGACCCTCTAGCAACAATAAGGGCAGGGTGATGCCTTCTTGACGCAGTAGCACGGCCTCCTCGCAGAACGCGACGGCAAATCCATCAACGTGTTGTTGTAGAGCCCGACAACAAGGAATAAGTCCGTGCCCATAGGCATTGGCTTTCACAGAGGCAAGAATTTTGCTGTTTCCCGCACGGCTGCGAGTTACTGCCACGTTGTGAACGAGGGAATCGAGATCAATAGAGATGGCTGTGGGTCTTGGCACGTTATATTTCAGGCACTGAAGCGATGACGCGCAAACAGCGATTGTGCCGCTGTCCATACGGGTCCCGGCTTGCCATCGTTTACGCTGTAACCGTCGATAGCAATAACGGGGGCAATTTCTTTCGTTGAGCTGGTCAGCCAGAGTTCATCGGCTGCCATTACTTCGGCACGGGTGACCGCACGTTCTTCTACATTCCAGCCCTCAGCGCGTAAAATATCCACCAGCATGTTTCGTGTTATCCCAGGTAATTTTTCAATATCCAAAGAGGGGGTGACTACGGTTCCATTGTGAACAATAAAAACGTTACACGCAGCCGCCTCTGTGAGTTCTTCCTGCTCATTAAAGAGGATAATTTCATCTGCGCCAGCATCAACACCTTCCATCATATGCAGTACATTGCCCAGTAACGCAACAGATTTGATATCGCAGCGTTTCCAGCGGCGATCGGTAGCGGTGGCCACTTGATAGCAGGTGGCGTGATCGGGGTCGCCGTCACTGGGAGCATTTACGGTGAATGTGTAGGCAAATATTGTGGGCTCGCAGTCAGTGGGGAAGCGATGATTCCGAACGGCGGCAGCGCCGCGGGTTACCTGTAGATAGACCCCCTGATATTCCCCGTCATTCTTTTCGGTTAATTCATCAAAAAGTGTTCGCCAGGCTTCAATAGTCATAGGATTCTCAAGGCTGATCGCTGCTAAGCCTTGCTCAAGGCGTTGCATATGTCTCTGAAAGCCGACAGGGCGACCGTTGTACCAGGGAATGACCTCGTAAATGCCATCGCCGAACAAAAAGCCGCGATCCATTGGAGAAATGCGAGCCTGCTCTAGAGGCAAAAACATACCGTTAAGATAGGCGATTGTCATGGTTGTGTTCCTCCGCTAATGATTAGCCTGATCTCTTCAATGAGAGCTTCACCCACTGCAGCCTCAAAGCCATCTTCAGTATTGGTTGGCTCATGACTTACTCCGTCGACGGCGCCTAAATCCACACAACGTTGTAACAGTGCATCGCTGTCGAGCCAATCCAGTATGGGACGACTGCAGAGTGACTCTGCCATAGCAATCAGAGCGTAAGCTCCCCAATTAGATACGTCAGCTACAATAAGCTCATCGCACCCCGCACGTGCCGGTTGTATATCTAGAGTGTCGAGAATCTCACCGGCTCGCCCCATGCCGGCTTCATTGCCGCCATCTCCAATGGCTATGACGGGGCAAGTAGCGAGTTCCAAGAGTGGCTCAACGGGTCGACAATGCTCGGTGATATCTTTTCCGACAATGTTGTAGAAGCGGCCATCTGCTGCAGCCCCGGGGCGTTCGATCATGACTATGAGCGAGGGTGCCAAATCAAGAAGCAATCCCTGTGCTTCGGCATAAGCCTCCTCATAGTCAAAGCTTTTTAGTGGCCAGGTGCGAATCGACTCCCCGAGAGCTCCGATGATCGCATCTCCCGCAAGCAGCCAAGGCCGACTCCCTAGGCTGTCTAGAAAATGATAAAGCGCGAAGGCTCCGGGAGGGCCGTCGGTCTCAAAGGTGCCTGCAACAGGGAACCCGGTACAAATGATGATGTTTTCTTTAGCAGCCAGTACTTGTTCAGCCGCACGCAAAAGGTAGTTGGGTGACAGCGACTCCTGCACACGACGCATTCCTCTGGGATTTCGGGCGACTAGAGCGGCCTCTATGCGGCGACTGATTTCTTGTGATGACCTCAAGGAGCGCTGTTCTCTAGGTTGCTAATGGCCTTTAAGTGGGTTTCTTCATAGTGCTGGTGTAGCCAAATAACTTGTTCTGCTGCTGCCAGCGTTACAGCCTCGAGTTGCACTCGCTGTCCTGCCCTTGCCTGACCAAGCCGAACGCGATCGGGAGGGATGATTACGCCCAGCTGAGGATAGCCACCCATCGTTTGGCGATCATTCAAAAGCACGAGAGGTTGGCCATCGGGTGGAATTTGAATCGAGCCTAAACACGTGGCCTCTGACCATAGTTTCGTCAGGCCGGTATTAATCGGATCACCATTTAGAGGGATAGCCATACGATTGGCGGCGCCTGAGATCGTGAAGTTCTGCACACTCAAAGTCTGCCTGCAGTTTTCGGTAACATCGTCATAGTGTAGACCGGCCACAAATCGTAGTGTCAGAGTATCACTCTGCGTGCTTGTTTTTACGATGTTCTCATGGCGCCGGCGGCGCGGCTTTTTGCCGATGGTTGCCGATTCCAAGTGATTAGAGACGGGTAGCAGGTCTCCCGCTTTTAAAGCTTGGCCATTGAGTCCACCTAACCCTTCGCGAACAACCGTACTGCGACTACCCAGAACCGGTACAGTGTCTATTCCACCCTTAACGGCGAGATAGCTGTAAGTGCCCGTAATAGCTCTGCCGATAGTAATGGTCGATCCTGCTGTGACCGTTAGTCGTTGTTCCATTTCCTGAGGTTCGTCATCGATATGCAGCGTAACTTCAGCGCCACATAAAGATAGCTGTAGATTACAGGTTGCGATTAGAGTCATACCGGCGATCGCTATTTCGATACCAGCCAAGTCATCGGGGTTGCCCAGCAGCCGATTGGCACAGCGCAGTGAAAAGGCATCTAAAGCGCCACCTGTCGTGATGCCATGACCCAGATGGCCTATGCGGCCTAAATCCTGAACGGTAGCTAGCAGCCCTATTGTGACTATCCGAAGACCGGTCACAAGCTGCCACCCAGAGAGAAGAATTCATCTCGAGAAATCGGTTTAAAGACCACCTGGTCCCCAACTGCAATCAGCCCTGGGGGTGTTTGTGCTAAATCAAAGAGCGTAAGGGGGCATCGCCCTAATAGATGCCATCCGCCCGGTGAGACCTTTGGGTAAACTGCTGTTTGTCGATCTGCAATCGCGACACTACCAGCAGGCACGAATCTTCGGGGCGTTCGAAGGCGTGGTATTTCCAGCTGCTCATCGACGTCCCCTAAATAGCAAAATCCCGGCGCAAACCCGGTAGCATAAGCGTTGTAGGGGCGACTGGAATGGAGCCTGATAACGGCTTCCATTGACAGCCCGCTGTTGTGGGCAACGGCCTGTAAATCTTCTCCCGATTCTTCGGAGTACCAGACGGGCAGTTCAACCGTTCGGCCCATATCTGGCTGAATCTCCTGGTTGCTATCGAGATCATCTATGGCGGCCACTACAGCGTCTCGAGACAACTCCTCGGGGTCAAAGAAAAGCGTGAGGGTATGGTAGCCCAGTACGCAATCTGTCAGCCCCTGAGGCCACTTTTTGCTCAGCCGGTCCCGAAGTGCAAGCAGGCTTGCGGTTACTGCAGGACTCGGTGGGCCGTCATGGCTCACACGTATACCGGTCAAACCAGCGTAGCTCCAACGCATAGGTCAGCCCGCAGGCACTTGTAGCGCACTGCGAATAGCTTTGAGCATTTCAAGTGCTTTTGGAGTATCACCGTGTACACAAAGGGTATCTGGGCGAATATTGAGTTTGTGTCCTTTAACGCTACGCAACGTGCCCGAGGTGATGGCTTTCGCCTGAGCCACTGCCGCAGTGACATCTAGTAGGGCGCCAGGCTTGTCTCGCGGCACGAGATAGCCCGCCCTTGTGTAGCCTCTGTCGGCGAATGCCTCAAAACGCAAAGTAAGCCCATATTCGAAGGCCGTTTCTACCGATTTTTTATCCCCTGGTGTGGCGAGCATGACTAAGTCAAGGGGACGATACCACGAAGCAATCGCTTTCATGACCGTGCTCTCGAGTGACTTATCGGCGTTCATGTCGTTGTAAAGCGCTCCGTGGGGTTTTACGTAGGTCACGCGACTGCCGTAGGTTCGCGCCATACCGTCGAGTGCAGATATTTGATACTGAATGCAGTCAATAAGCTCCTGGCCACGGAGACTCATCGAACGACGGCCAAAGCCTTGTAAATCTGGATAAGCTACGTGGGCGCCGATCTCGACTTTATGTCGCTTGGCTAGCAAAACCGTCTTGCGGATAATTGAAGGATCACCACCATGATATCCACAGGCCACGTTCGCGCAGTCAATGAGAGGCATGATTTCTTCATCACAGCCCATTGTGTATGCACCAAAACCTTCACCCAAATCGCAGTTGAGTTTGATGTTTAGTGGGGCGGGAGGTTTCCTTTGGGCGCGACGTACAACCCTTTTTACAGCTTTCACAGTATGGCGAGTCCTGTATTGGGTTTATCGGATACCAGCATATGCCCCGGAGCGTGGGTAAACGCCACGGGTAGTTTGGCATTTTCTAAGGCCACCTGTGGGGTGACCCCACAGGCCCAGAATAGGGGCACTTCGCCTTCTTTTATTGACACGGCGTCTCCAAAATCAGGCTGTTGGAGGTTGTTGATGCCTATTTGTGCGGGGTCTCCAAAATGAATGGGAGCACCATGAACTGCAGGGAACCGGGTGCAAATTTGGATGGCTCTAATGGCGTCTTTGGGTGTCATAGGACGCATGCTAACCACTAAGTTTCCAGCAAAGGGACCGGCAGAAAAACAGGGTAGATTAGTTCGAAACATGGGCACATTCACACCCTCAGAAATGTTCCGAATTTCAAGACCATCGGCCAGCAGGGCCTCTTCGAATGAGAATGAGCAGCCAAGTGCAAAGGCAACGTGGTCACTGCACCAGTGGTTGAGCAGATTGGAGGGCTCCTCGACTAATACGCCATTCTCCCAGCGCCGATATCGCGAAATATCGGTGCGCACGTCAATATCAGGGCCAAGTTCGGGCAGGCTAACGTCCCCTGCCATTGGACTCACGGCAAGCAGGGGGCATGGCTTGGGGTTGCGTCGACAAAAATCGGCAAAGTCGCTGGCATAATGCTGGGGGATGATCACCAAATTACATTGGACAAAACCCGGAGCCAAACCGCTGGTCGTTTCATTGAAATGCCCTTCACGCGCGGCAAGACGTAGCTGTTCGGGTGTCTTATGCTTGAGCTGGTCACCAACCACTTTTACCTCCTTTGCTTTATCTCGCTGCGAGCTCTTGTATAGTAAGGCAAACATACCATTGCGAGAGACCTGATGCCCCACATATCAATTACTGCCTCTGAAACACCTCACAAGCCCGCCTTCGTCATGGCGAACTCTGGGGAAATGGTCACCTACGGCGAATTGGAGGGCCGCAGTAATCAGATAGCACATTTGTTTCGCCTATGCGGGCTTAAGTCTGGTGACCATGTCGCCATTATGCTGGAAAACTGTCGGCAGTTTCTTGAAATTACGACGGGTGCCATGCGCTCCGGCATTATTTTCACTCCAATCAGTACACATCTCAAGGAAGATGAGACGGCCTACATTTTGGAGAACTGCGGTGCCAAATTATTTATTGCTTCACACGCATTGGCCGCTGTGGCCCGTCACATGATTGGCAGTGCGGAAGCACTGAAGCATTTTTATATGGTCGGGGGAATCGAGGAGGGCTTTCTATCCTTTGAGGAAACTGTTGATGCACTGCCCACGTCGACTATTGATGATCAAGCGATGGGCACGACCATGTTGTATTCCTCGGGAACGACCGGCAAGCCAAAAGGTGTTTATACCAAGCCTTATACCGAGGTTTTTGATGAGCCTCTGCCCCTAACGCTGTCCTTGGGCGCCGCTTTTGGTTTTGGACCCGAAACAACCTATTTATCACCCGCACCGCTGTACCATGCGGCACCGCTGCACTACAACATGGTGGTACTCGATACCGGGGGCACCTCCATTATCATGGAGAAGTTTGATGCCGTCAGAGCTCTGGAGTTAATACAGGAGCACCGGGTGACGCACAGTCAGTGGGTGCCCATTATGTTCGTTCGGATGCTCAAGCTCCCTGAGGCTGTGCGCACCCAATTTGACACCAGCTCGATGCAGGTTGCTATTCACGCCGCCGCGCCTTGCCCAATTGATGTTAAGGAACAAATGATTGAATGGTGGGGACCCGTGATTCTCGAATATTATTCGTCGAGTGAGGGCGTTGGCTTTACTCTGATTGACTCAAAGGATTGGCTCAACCACAAAGGCTCGGTTGGGCGCCCTCTGTTTGGTGTGCCTCATGTGTTGGATGAGGAAGGTAATGAATTGTCTGCGGGTAAAGTTGGTGCGATATGGTTTTCAGACATAGCCAATAAATTTGAGTACCACGATGAGCCAGGCAAGACGGCAGAGGCGTACAATAAACACGGCTGGAGTTCAGTCGGTGACATGGGCTACCTTGATGAAGAGGGTTACCTGTACCTGACCGATCGCAAAAACTTCACGATCATATCTGGTGGCGTCAATATTTATCCCGCTGAAATAGAAAACCTACTAATCAATCACGACAAGGTCGCCGATGTGGCAGTTTTTGGCGTGCCCTGCGACGAGTTTGGCGAGTCGGTTCAAGCTGTTGTACAGCCCGCCAATTGGGTTGACGCTACTGATGAGACTGCGTTGGAGCTTATGCAATGGCTCAAAGAGCGGTTGTCTCATATCAAAATTCCCAGAAATTTAGATTTCATGGAACAGCTCCCTAGGATGGATAACGGTAAACTGTATAAGCGCCACTTGATGGACGCCTATCGAAACCAAAATAAGTGATGCTGTAGCAGTCAAAACTGGTGTTAAAGTGGTTAGAGCGTTGTTCCCTAGTCGCTGACTAAGGCAGTGAGTATTTAGTTGCAATTTACAGTTTAAGCAACTGAAATATAAGCTATAAGTCATAATTATAGGCTAACACACCCTGTTTTTTTTTGCGCATTTATTGATCCAGTCCATATACCCAGAAGCCCAACAGTAATAAGCTGACGGTTGATCCCATTGTGGTATGAGGTGAGGGTGCGGAATAAACGAAAACTCAAGGTATTGGCGCGCGACATGGCTAATACCGAGAATTACGCTGATTGGTTAGCAGCAGCCCGTGATCATGATGATCTCACCGGTATGACCGACTGGCGGCATGTTGAGCACACGGATCTATACGACTATGCGCAAATCCGATTGCGGCTCGATCGATTGCGCAACCTCCGCGCTCGGTCAGATCATCAGGGGTTACTTTATGCACTGAACGAAGGCATCCATGGCAACATGGGCGGCATGGGTAAAGGCGTGCTTTATCGAATGGCAAAGGCTGGAACCAAACGCCTGATTGAGGATTACATCGATGAGATCGATGCTTCATTAAAGCTGCTTGCTGATCTTGATGACAGTATTATTCCAGCGCAACAAAAGATCGATTTCTTTTATCGAGCTAATATTTGTTTTGGCCGCTCCGCGCTGATGCTCAGCGGTGGCGGCGTTTTAGGTTTTTTACACCTCGGTGTTGTCAACGTGTTGTTGGAACAGGGCCTTTTGCCTCGCGTTATTTCAGGCTCAAGTGCAGGAGCCCTCGTAGCCGGGGTACTGGCATGCCACACGGATGACGAAGTGGCCGATCTCGAAAAGCTTGCCATACTGCAAAACGGTACCCAAGACGAAAGTGGGTTTCTCCGCAAGTTATTAACCGGCGGCCCCAGTATCTCTCTCGACGACCTTGAGCAGCTTATTGAGCGTCTCATCCCCAACATGACGTTTGAAGAGGCGTACGCCAAGACCGGACGTCAGGTGAGTATCACGATTGCACCCGCTGAGCCTCACCAACGTTCGCGGCTTCTTAATGCCGTGACCTCTCCCAACGTCTATATTCGCTCTGCTGTTATGGCATCGTGTGCTGTACCCGGAGTGTTCCCGGCAGTCATGTTAATGGCTCGCAATGTTCATGGAGAGCCACAACCGTATTTGCCGGGTCGTCGCTGGATCGACGGTTCGGTAGCCGATGACTTGCCCGCAAAACGCTTGTCTCGACTGTTTGGCACAAACCACCATATCGTGAGCATGGTGAATCCCATAGCTACGGCGTTTATCGCTAAGGATGAGGATCGAGGAGGGCTGTCTAAAGCAGCAGGGGCATTGGGTGTTGGTGTTGGGCGTGAATTCCTTAACTTTTATCGGGGGTTGGCGCAGAAGCGAGGTGACAAGTGGCCGCGTTTTAATATGATGCTACACGGCTTACATGCGCTTATGGACCAAGAATACACGGGTGACATTAATATTATGCCCAGCTTCCGGCTCGCCAATCCGTTGCGCCTGCTTTCGCACCTAAGTGAGGAAGAGTTGATTAGGCTGACTCACCACGGCGCACATGCTTGCTATGAAAAGGTCGAGGCCATTCGCCGGTGCACTCAAATATCCAGAACCCTTGAGGATATTTTGTATCGCTTCGAATACGGTGATTTGCGACCCGATCCAGCGGTTGCAAGAAAACCCCGCTCCTCTCGCCGCAGACCCGCTCCGACGCGCGCCCAACGCGAAAGGCTGAGCGGCGTATCAGATAGCAGCCCCTCCGATGTCAAGCCTAGACGTCAAGGTAAACCCCGAGCGAACACCCCGGCCAGGTCAAAAGCGGCTAAGAAATCGATGCAAATGACCCATTGATTACCGCGAATTATTGATTGATATAAGACATGCCAAGCTCAGCGAGTGGGTGTACAAGGTCGCCTCGACTTTCGGCTTCAGCGCTCGAGGCAGTGCCATCTAGGGCGCGCTTTTTTACCCCTTGAACAATGGCTGCTAAGCGGAAGAAACAGAAAGCCAGGTAAAAATTCCAATGCTTAATCTCATTGCGCCCGGTGCGCTCGCAATACCGTCTGACGTAGTCGGTGTCATCTGGAATATCTAGGGGCTTACGATCGATACCGCTCAAGCCGGTGATCCCCGCATCACGGGGAAGTTGCCAGGCCATGACTTGGTAGGCTAAGTCAGCAATGGGGTTACCTAAGGTGCTGAGCTCCCAGTCTAAAACTGCAATAATTTTAGGTTCTGTCGGATGAAACATGACGTTGTCCAAGCGATAGTCTCCATGAACCAGCGTTGCACGGCCATCGTCAGCGGGCATGTTTTCTTGCAACCACACCATTAGGTCTTCCATCTCAGGTACCGTCTCAGTCTCTGAAGCACGATATTGTTTACTCCAACGGCCCACTTGTCTTTCGAAATAATTGCCTGGCCGACCGTAGTCACCCAACCCGACCGCGTCGACGTCAACGCTGTGCATCGCCGCGAGCACGCGATTCATATCGTCATAAACAGCACGGCGCTCATGATTACTGAGTTCAGGCAGCACGGGATCCCAGAAGACACGGCCTTCCATGTATTCCATCAGGTAGAACATAGAGCCAATAATGTCGTCGTCTTCGCATAAAGCCACCGCACCTGGGACAGGAACCTCACTGTTCTGCAACGCTGAAATGACACGAAACTCGCGATCGACCGCGTGAGCAGAGGCTAAAAGCTGCCCTGGAGGCTTGCGCCGAAGCACAAATTGCCGAGCTCCCGCAGTTAACTTAAAGGTTGGGTTAGATTGTCCCCCCGCAAACTTTTCGGCGGTTAAGGAACCACTGAAGTCACATACATTGTCTTTAACCCATTCGTTCAGTTTGGAAAGATCTAAGCTTTGTGTGCTCAAGTGGAACCCCTTGAATTACAGCTGCACTAACGTCGCCCAATACGGCTTGTGTTAGTAAATGTTTGATCGCTCAGTATGCTGTGGTTATGCTGGGTCGCGCAACCCAACGGACTCAAATGAAGTCCACTAAAAATCTCTTGCGAGGAGAGTTCATGAGCAGTATCGAAAATTTTAAAGTAGCCAAAAATTTGGTTACTCAGCCCGGTTCTTTGTTAGAGGTAGGGCGGATTGATGTCGCGGGGCAGTCATTACTGGGCTACGTCAATGCGCCCGGCAGCATGCGCGATCTATGGATGCTGGCTACTGGACATGGCGATGCGGAGTACATGGTATATCTCGACGAGCGCCTAACTTACCGCGATGCCGCTGAGCGTGTAGCGGGTTTTGCCAGTTGGTTGCAAGGGCAGGGCATCGCCCCAGGTGATCGTGTGGCGATCGCTATGCGCAACTATCCCGAGTGGATGCTGGCTCACTGGGCCATTAACTCAATAGGTGCGGTAGTCGTTGGATTAAATGCTTGGTGGGTCGCTGATGAAATGGCCTACGCATTAGATGATTCTAAACCTAAGATGCTAATCGCAGATCAGCAGAGGCTGGCGACTTTTAGCACGATCAGTGATCAATTTTCAGATATCGCCTTGGTCTCTGTGCGCACAGAAACCTGCGACTTAAAAACAACGGACTGGGAAACAGCAGTCGCCACGGGTGGCACGTTACCAGAGGTTGCGGTTGATCCTGATAGTGATGCTTGCATCTTTTACACTTCAGGGACAACAGGGCGTCCTAAAGGTGCCCAATTGACCCACCGGGGTTGTGTGGCTAACGTGTTAAATGTTGCGGCCATGGGCGGTATTTACGCATCACACCGTGCTCTTGAGGCCGGAGAGGTCTTAGAGGCGCCGGCATCTGCACCTGCACCGGTGGCGTTAATTGCCACCCCACTTTTCCATGTAACCGCCAACAATTGCATTATGCAGGCCGGTACCGTCGCAGGTGGTCGCTTTATACTGATGTATAAGTGGGATCCTGTTGAAGCTATGCGCCTTATTGATGCTGAAAAAGTGACCACTATGAGTGCCGTGCCCATGATGAGCAGGGAAATTCTGACCCACCCCGAACGAGACGAATACGATCTGGGCAGCTTAGCCGCGATGGGAGGTGGTGGTGCCGCTATGCAGCCCGATTTGGTGGGTAAAGTGGCCGCTGAAATGAAGCGAGCGAAGCCTACTCAAGGCTATGGTATGACCGAAGTCTGCGGAATTATTAGTTATATCACCGGAGATATATTTTTGGAGCGCCCTAGTAGCGCGGGACCCATGGTGCCAACCCTTGAAGGCAAATGTGTTGACGCTGAAGGTAAAACACTGGCACCTCATGAGGTCGGTGAAGTTTGTGTTCGTGGTACTCCCGTTATTAAAGGCTATATCAATCGGCCTGAAGCAACAGCTGAAACGATTGTCGATGGTTGGCTGCAAACGGGCGATATCGGTTATTTCGATGCGGATGGATTTTTATATTTAGTCGATCGAGCCAAGGATATGATTCTTCGTGGCGGCGAAAATATCTACGGTGCTGAAGTGGAAAACGCGATTTTCGACCATCCAGCTGTATTGGAGTGTGTTGCTTTTTCTGTGCCAGATGATCGTCTAGGTGAGGAGGTGGGTGCCGCTATACATCTCAAAGAAGCCGCCATGCTCGACGCGCCGAGTTTACGTGAGCACCTGGCGAGCCGGATCGCGGCATTTAAAGTGCCGCGTTACATTTGGTTTTTAGCCGAGCCGTTACCCCGAAATGCAAATGGTAAATTCTTGAAGCGCGAGTTGAAAGACGTATTGGATCCAGAGAGTGCTGACTAATTGTCTTTGTCACCGCTGACCGAAGCCCAAGTTCAGGAAATTGAGGCGCGCGTTAGCTACGATATCGATCGAGCTCAACGGATACTCGACATATCCCTAGATCGAATCGAAGCGCGCCTAGATCTTTCGGGGACCACGGCCGGTATGTACTGTTATAAGGGGCAGCACCGGTGGCTTCGTTTTAACCCCTGGGTATTTGCGACCGACCTGTCGCTGCACCTGCAAGATACTGTGTCCCACGAAGTCGCACACTATGCGATTCATCAGCAGTTTGGGCGACGCAGAGTTAAGCCCCACGGTCTCGAATGGCAATCTTTAATGGTGGCTATGGGGGCCAATCCCGCCGCAACCTATACAGCGGATTTAAGTCATATTCCGGTGCGCCGCCAGCATCGGCATGCTTACCGATGTGCCTGCAAAGACCATAGCGTATCCACCACGCGACATAATCGCATACGTGCGGGCAGAGCAATTTATCGCTGCTGTTCCTGTGGTGAGACTCTGGTGGCGGCGTTTGCACTCACGGACTGTTAGCGCATTTATTTCGACAGTAATAACCATAATCCAGGGCATAGCCCTATGGGATGGCGTTCTTAAGTCGTAGAATGGCGGCTGTCAGATGCTTCCTTTGTTACACGGCGAGGGTTGTCGTCATCGGTCCCAAGTCTACTTGCTGGAAAAATTGAGAGAACACAATGTCAAAATTTGAAACCGTTAAAGTCACTCGTGATGGCGCTGTAGCCCGGGTTGCGTTCAATCGTCCTGACAGCCTTAACGCCATGAATGGCCAAATGCGCCGAGAGTTTTATGCCGCTGCGCGGGAGATCAATATGGATGATGCTATCCGCGTGATCATTTTAACGGGAGAGGGCAGAGCCTTTGGCGCGGGCGCTGATCTCGCCGAGGAGGGCGACGCAAGTGGTGCAAACTTGATGGTTGGGGCCCAGACTAGAGATGATCTGATTCATGAGTTTAAACCCGGTGTGTTAGCCATTGCCGAAGCGCCAAAGGTTTGGATCGCAGCAGTTAACGGGCCTTGTGCAGGTATTTCATACAGCTATGCAATGGCCTGTGATCTTGTGGTCATGGCTAAAGACGCCTATCTGTATCAACCCTTTTCGGCTATTGGTTTGATTCCTGATGGCGGCTCAACCTGGCTGCTGCAAAAACTTATTGGTAGTCGCCGAGCCTTTGAACTAATGGCACTGGGCGAAAAGTTAGGTGCAGAGAAGGCGCTTGAATGGGGCATGGCTAATCGAGTTTTTGACAACGCGACCTTCGCGCAACAGGCCATGGATTTTGCTGAGAATCTGGCGGGACGTTCACCTTTGGCGCTTCGATATACCAAGGAAGCCTTGCGCTTTGCGGCTACGGCATCTTTAAGCGACACGATCATTAAAGAGGCTGACTTACAGGAGTTTTGTATTTCGAGCGAGGACTGTCCCAACGCTGTGGCCGCTTTTTTTGATAAAAAACCCTACACTTGGAAGGGTCGGTGAGTCCGCGCTCATTCGCTATCTGACTCGGTATTTGGTACTGCTAACGTGAGAACAATCATGAAAAATCTAACATGGGTTGCATTGATTTTTGCCGTAACCTTTACGATGAGCGTCCAGGCGGACGAAAAAAAACTGCTGTGGGGCGATACGCACCTGCATACAACCTATTCCTCGGATGCCTTTGCTAACAATAATCTTACCGCCACTCCTGACATGGCCTACCGCTTTGCCAAAGGCGCTCCTGTCGTTCACGGCTGGGATGGTCGGCGTGTACAGTTGGAGACACCTTTAGATTTTTTGGTTGTGTCAGATCATGCAGAGCTCATGGGTGTAATCCGGAGCGTCTACTATGATGGGATCACACGTGATGATCTGTCTCTGATAGATAAGTTAAAGGCTTGGATAGCGACTTCAATACTGCGTAATGCCGTCGATCAGCAAACCGCCCGTAATTTGTTTCTCGCTGTGCTGCCAGAACCCACCGATGATTACGCGGCTGCGGCGCAGAATTGGAATACGGATATTGGTTGGATTCCCGATTTGCCCGAGGTTGAAGCTGATGCATGGAAGACCATTACTAACGCTGCTGATGCTCACAACGCCCCGGGCGACTTCACCGCGTTAATCGGATGGGAATACAGTGCCATTCCTGGAGGCGCTAATCTTCACCGTATAGTGGTCGGCGATATTGACGCAGAAACCGCTCAAACGTTTGTACCTTATGGCCTAGATAACAGCTCATTTCCTGAGGATCTCTGGGAGTGGCTCGAAACTACAGCAGACTCTACGGGGGGCACATTTTTAGCAATTCCGCACAATTCCAATATCTCAAAAGGCATTATGTTTGACCTGACATCCTTGCGAGGAGAGAAAATAGACGCGCGTTATGCCGAGCGCAGACGCTACTGGGAACCCCTGGTTGAAATCACGCAAATCAAAGGTGATTCCGAGACACATTCGGCTTTATCTCCAGATGACGAGTTTGCCGATTTCGAAACCTACCCCTTTTATATTCAGAGTCGATGGACTGAATATGCACCAAAGCCTGGCGATTATGTGCGATCAGCACTGCGTAGAGGGCTGAGTCTGGAAGCTGATTTGGGCATCAATCCCTACCAATTCGGTGTCATAGGTTCTACCGATGGCCACACGGCGCTAGCGAGTGCAGAGGAGGCTAATTTTCAGGGTAAGTTTGTAACAGACTCAATACCCAGTAAAAAGAGTAATGGCTGGGGTGACGAGCCGCAAAGACCTTTCGGTTGGGCAATGTCGGCCTCCGGATTGGCGGCAGTATGGGCGGAAGAAAATACCCGTGAAAGCATTGTCGCTGCCATGCGCAGGCGAGAAGTATACGCCACCACTGGCCCGCGTATCGGTGTCAGGGTCTATGGAGGATGGAACTTAGGGCCGGAATCTTTGGACGACGCTAGTTTCCCTGACAATATTGTCTCCCAAGCTGTGCCTATGGGCGGAGAGCTGATGACTGCAGCAGAGGGCGCAACGCCCACATTGCTCATTGAGGCTACGGCCGATCCCGCATCGGGTTCACTGGACAGAGTGCAGGTCATTAAAGGCTGGACGCTTGGCGATGGCAGTACCCGAGAGCGGATCTATAACGTGGCTTGGGCTGGGGGCGATCGATTGCGACAAGATGGGTCACTGGCGCCCATTGCAAATACCGTCGACCTGTCCACTGGATTAGTCGATAACAGTATTGGGGCCGCTCGTCTAACCGCGGCCTGGAGCGATCCAGATTTTGATCCCAGTCAATCGGCCTTTTATTACGTACGAGTATTGCAAATACCAACGGCGCGCCATTCCTTGCTGGATAAGCTGGCACTGGGTGGTGAGGTTGATACGCTGCGCCCAGACACCCTGCAGGAGCGTGCTTACACGTCGTCCATTTGGTATCGCCCTTAACTGGACAATCACCCAGCCGGTAAGCCTGATTCCTCCAAAGGTCTCGACCAAGCTTAAAAGACTGGGCCTGCAAGGATCCATTAAGTCGCCACGACCACCCTAAGTGCTTGGCTGACAGCTTGTGTATCGCCAACGGAGGCCAGTGTTGCAGCGATACGTGACTCCAGTTCAACGATCTCAATATCGCGCACAGCAGGATTAACGCTGCGCAAGTACACAAGGCGATTGAGCTCTGCACCCAGCTGCTCATTTATTGCGGTAGCCGCATCCCGTTTTCTTGTTTCCAGCTCGGCTTTAGCTAAGGCGTCGGCCGCTTTTAGCTGTTGCTCCAGCAAGGATCGAATTCTCCTCATCACATTGGCAGCGGTTGCAGTAGCGACGGGACCAACCATACGATTGAGCGCCTGATGCCCCATACTCTTAGCGCGATCGATGCACTTAGGGTCAATGACAAAGCGCAAAGGGGTCTGGTCGACATAGCGACCCATTTCAAGGTGGCTCGGCGCCATGCAGTCGAGGCTATACACACATTCCAGCAACACAGTGCCACCGGGTATCTTGGGGTGCTTGAGCGTCCCCAAGGCCGAATTTCCTAGTTCGCTACTCAATACGACCGACATGGCTTCTCGGAGCAACGGGTGTTCCCGAGTCAAAAATAATACGTCATCCCGCGCCAGAGCGGTTTCTCGATCAAAACTGACCACGGTGCCATCTTCATTGAGACCTGGCAGTTCACCTGTAATCATCATTTCTGTCGGTTTCAACAACTGAGTCGTTTCAGAGTGGTAGTCCTGACTCACGCCAATGCGGTCAAATAAAAGTTCTGCAAAGTTCAGAACCTGATCAGGTGTTTCTTCCCGTCGAATGGTGTCAATAATCGCGGCGCCGCGCTCGGGGTTGTGAGAATTCAACTCCAACAAACGATCACGCCCTTCACGCATTTCTAATTCCAGTGAAGTGCGCAGTTCAAGAGATGCCTTTAGCAACTGTTCGACTGAGGCGTGAGGATTTGCTAGCGCCGTATCGAGCTCCTGCTGAAACTTTTGTAAGACGGTATAGCCCACGGCACAACTACTGGTAAACGCTCCGAGAGCTCGATCGTGCCACTGAAAGAGCACCTCCTGAGCACTATTGCGTAGGAAGGGCACATGGATCAACACCTCGGCTGTCTGGCCAATTCTGTCCAATCTACCGATACGCTGTTCTAACAAATCAGGATTTTTGGGCAGGTCAAAGCAAATAAGGTGATGGGCAAATTGGAAATTGCGACCTTCACTGCCAATTTCAGAGCAAATTAGCGCCTGTGCGCCACCGTGTTCATCGGCGAAATACGCTGCGGCACGATCACGTTCAACAAGTGTCAGTCCCTCGTGAAAAGCGGCACAGCGAATACCTGCACGCAAATGCAGTTGATGTTCTAGTGCTAGGGCGGTCGTTGCATTTGCGGCGATCACCAGCACTTTCTCTGGACGTAATGCGCGAAGCTGAGCCTCTAGCCATCGGACACGTGGATCGTGTTCTAGCCATTGCTCTTCTGGGAAAGAGACCTCTGGAAACAGCTCCCCACGGTTTTCACTATATATTTCAGGCGGATCCAAAGGGTAGGCAGACAACTTACGGGTCGGAAATCCAGGTACTGACGCGCGGGTATTGCGGAATAACACACGCCCTGTTCCGTAGCGATCAAGTAATTGTCTGATTTGGGATTCACTATCTGCATTTTTATCGACCCCCGAGGGCAGAGAAACGACCTTTTGACCCGACTGAAGCAACTCAATAACACCATTCCACTCAGTAAATAGCGCTTGTTCTGCCAGGAAAGCTGTCAAATCACTGAATCGATCGGGATCCAATAGACGAAGTCTGTCAAAGTGGCTCTCTATGCCGGCCTGCTCCGGCGTGGCCGTTAGGAGAAGTAGGCCAGTACAACGGACCGCAAGGGCCTCAACAAAGCCTGAAAGAGCCTCCTCCTGAGCATTCTGATGACTCAGATGATGCGCCTCATCAACAATAACCATGTCCCAGTGCGCAGCTAGGGCACTAGCTCTAGCATCTTCATGCTCAGCCATGAGCGAAAAAGGGCATAAAATTAGCTGCTCTGAGTCGAAAGCTGATTCGATTTCAAGGTCAGTTAGGCGGTCATGATCAAATAAAGAAAACGCCAAACTAAAGCGCCTTAGCATCTCGACGAGCCACTGGTGTATCAAAGAGTCAGGAACGAGAATCAGAACTCTGGAGGCTCGTCCGGAGGCGAGTTGTTGCGACAGGATAAGGCCCGCTTCAATCGTTTTGCCAAGTCCGACTTCGTCCGCTAGCAGCACTCTGGGGGCCATGCGCGTACCCACTTCGCTGGCGATATAAACCTGATGAGACAGTAGTGATGTTCGTGCTCCTAGGAGGCCGCGCACGGCACTACCTGAGAAATGGGCGCGTTGCTTTAATGTTTCGTAGCGGAGTTGGAAGTCGAGTAGCTTGTCTAATTGATTGTTTAAAAGCCGATCTCTAGGCGAGCGGAGTTGTATGTGGGGATCAATGTCAAGCTCGGAAACGAGCTCTTGTTCCCCAGCATCACTTTCGATCAGGTAGGCGAGGATCCCCTCAGATTCGTGCCGTTCCAAAACCGTATATTCGTGCCCATTGATATGTTGGTAACGGTCGCCGCTTTCGAGGATCAGTCGTGTCAAAGGCGCACGATCTGTTGCGTAGGTGCGTTCTTCTCCGACTGCGGGAAAATGCAAAGTTATCCGTCTTCCATCGAGCTCCACTACAATCCCCAGGCCTAGTTCGACGTCAGCATGACTGACCCAACGTTGCCCGATCGCAAATTCACTCATGGATCAGCGAAAAACAGCGCCATGCTGTTTCTCCGAACGGCTCTCAACAGTGCTTCAACGGGCATGTTTTTAATCTCAGCAATTTGTGCGGCAATTAGCGGTAAAAAGCGGGGGGAATTTACCCGACCACGAAAGGGGACCGGCGTGAGGTAGGGGGCATCGGTTTCTAATACGATTTTATCGATTGGGGTGGCGTCGATAACGGCGCGCACATTGTCGGCGTTTTTGAACGTGCAGATACCATTAAATCCCAAACAAAACCCCTCGGATAGACAAAAGTCGGCGAGGCTTTGAGAGCTGGTAAAACTATGGATCACTCCTTTTTTCTTCAAATGCCTTGCGTGGTTTTCCAGCACGGCACGGGTGTCGGCATCCGCCTCTCGTGTGTGTATGACTACGGGCAGATCTAACTCGGCGGCTAGAGCCAGCTGCGCCTCAAATGCTTCAGTCTGAGCTTTAGGGGAGGCGTGCTCATAGTAGTAGTCTAGACCAATCTCGCCGATCGCCACGACCTTGTGGTGAGCAGCCCCTCGGGCTACAGCTTGAGCTACCGATGTGTTCCATGATGAGGCTTCATGGGGATGTATACCTTGTGTGCCCCAAATATTTTCATGGCCATCGCACAGGTCCAACACAGTCGATAGATTATCCGGTGACACCGCAATGGTAACAATACGCTCCACGCCGGCCTCACAAATCGCACGCAGTTCTTCGTGCATAGTCTCCTGCGCCAGATAATCGAGGTGACAGTGCGTCTCGATAATGGGCGTTTGGAAGTGTGGAATCGATTGGAGGGTGCGTTTAGACATGAACAGCAGCAAACTTAGACCGCGCTATTATGCCACTTCTTAGTGACCATAGAAATAGTTGGCAGGCATTCCCGGATTAAACCTAGCCGCGGTGAACGGTTCGTAAACGCATACTTCGAACCGTATCGACGATTTCGTTCCACAGCCATTGGTGAGCGGGAGACGCCTGGGTTCGTCTGTGAGCTACCAGTGCGTAGTCCACATATTGAGCGTCTTCTGGGGGTAACGGCAACGCAATAACGTCCCGGGTTGCGCCTTGATTCCTTGCGAGATAGGCCGGGCAAACCAAAGTGAAATTTGTTTCCCTAAGTATCTCTAACGCGGTTAAAAGGTGCGATGTTTCCAGCATTGCGACAGAGCCTGCTCGCATTTTCGCATGAGGAGAGAGTGGCAACTCGGTATCACTGCGATCAGATACATACAGGCTGATAGCAGGATACTCTGTCAGGCTGTCCCTAGTGAGTGGCCTACTGGCCAAGGGGTGACCATCTCGCACAAATACTGCTAGGGGTGATCCTCCTAGAGACTGGTACCGGAATTCCTCAGAATAATCAGACCGAGTCAATTGCACAGCGAAATCCAGCCCACCTGCCGCAAGTTTATCAAGTTGGCCCTCCACTCGAGTGATTGTTCGCAGGCTTAGGCCCGGTGCAATCTTTTGTAATCGCGCCGTGAGTGGCGGAAGCAGGGAGAGTCCCACATATTCAGAGATGGCTATGGTGATCTCTCCTTTGTAGGTGCTGGGTGAAAAATCACCCGCCTCAAGGAGTGCTTCAGCGGCAGCTAACAGTGCAGGTAGTTCAGCAGCAATAGACAGTGCTCTGGGCGTCGGCTGAATTCCGCGTTTCGAGCGCACAAATAGCGGGTCATTGAAGGTCTCCCTGAGGCGGCCTAAGGTTTTAGACATTGCCGGTTGGGTGATGGACATTCGTTTCGCTGCTGATGAGACGCTGCATTCTTCCAGTAGTATTTGCAATGAAACCAATAGGTTAAGGTCAACTTTTGAGAGCTTTTTAATATCCATAAATTCAATAATGCCATGAAAGAATATAAAAGATGAAATAAATACATTTGATTTATGTGTCCAGGAATAGAGAATAGCACCATTGATGTGATTACGGCAGTTAGTGGCCTTTGCCCTACGGCTGCAACTCACTCAGGTCCTTTTAAGTTTTTACCCGCCATTTGGCGGGTTTTTTTTTGTGCCATAGGTTTACACTAGCTTCATGTTTGGTCATTTAAAGTCCCGGAATCTTTCCCTGCATCAGGGGGTGTTTTACATCTTACTGCTGGCAGGCTGGGCCTCCGCCGGCGTTGCGGGAGAGCCTCAGCCCTGGGGTATCCATATTCTCTGGCCAGACACCCCGGGGGCTGAATTAGGGGCAGGGGAACCCTCATCAGCGCTGACTGTTCAGCGACGTCTGGAAGCCACTGCAAGGGAGATTGAGGCTCTGGAAGCGAGCCTAGGGCCCTATTCGCCTGAGCTGACACCCAAGCTAGTCAATGCGGCTCGAGAGGCTCAAGAGTATGGAGTGGCTGAAACAGCCCTTGAATTTTATAAGTGGGCATTACACAGCACACGGATAAACAACGGATTGAGCACTGCCGAACAACTCCCCTTACTCGAGAGTATTCTTGAATTGTTGCGTGATAAAGGCGACCCCATCGATGTTGGACGCCAGATCGATTACTTTTATCGACTCTTAGGTCGCGGTGCTGAACCTTGGACAGATCAGCGCCTAGAAGCTTCGGTTCGGTGGCTGTCGGTGCAGAGTGAGATCTTCGCGAGTATGGCGTGGTCTGGTAAAGAGTCTGATGTTTTGTTCGTCATAAGACACGGCGATGATATGACTAAAGCCGTCTGCGAAAGTGATCAGTGGCAGCAACCTTGGTGTAAATTCCTGAGTCTTGAGGTCCTTAAACTCTATTATTTAGTCGATTTCAATGTTGACCCTCTAGTGGCGGATACCTTTGGTGTCTCTCAAGATCGCTACCCCAGTCCTTACCAGCAAAATCGCGATCAATCGCCAGGTGAGTTTCGCTTGCGCAATATCGAAAGCACGCTGGGATCCAGCGCGAGAGGACTCATTGATCGTGCACTGAAGATATTTCCCAATGACGAGGTCTTGCTACATGCCAAGGCCGATTGGTTAATGCTAAAGGGGCGGCAGGCGCAGGCACTAGACATTTATCGGGAGTTGCAACGCCAGGGCAGCTATGATTTTTCAAGTCCGGGGGCGCTGCCAGAAATTCCCAAGCTGAGCCGCGATCATCGCTTTAGCCGCGAGTGGTCGACCTTTGATATTCGCGCAGAGGTCACCCCCCGAGGCAACCTCAAAAATGTTGAGGTAAACGAAAAGTCCTCTCCTGAAAATAAGTTGGCAGGGTTTGCCCGGCGTCAGTTACGTGACATGCGCTTTCGACCCGCCTTAACGGAGTCTGGAGAAGCCACAGAGAGCACTATTGTCTGGCAGGTGAAAGTGCTGCGTTAAACACAAAATGGCTACTGATTATTGATGACCAGCAGTGCTCCAGTCGCTTTGATTTTCCCTTTGAGTGCCCAATGTATGAGCTCACCACCATGGCGGGTAATGGCTTTTTCTGCCATTTCATGGAAGGTAGGTCGCTCCGGGTCGGCAATCACAATTTGGCCAACGCCGGCATCAATTGCACGATCTATTAACTTGCCAACGGGTTTGACGAGTTCCTCCCAAAAACAAACATCTGCTGCAACTAAAAGGTCGAAGGATCTGAGTTGGGATTTTTTCAATGCTTCGAAGCGCCGTACCATCGGTGTTGTGGTGACGCCATTGAGTTCAGCCACAGCATTGAGATACGGAAAAACTGCTGGGTCAGCGTCGAGTGAGGTCACAGAAGCGCCAAACTTTTTCGCGCACCAAATACCTGTAATACCCCAGCCACAACCGGCATCGAGCACCTGATTAACAGTTTCTGGCGGATTTTTGTGAAGATAATCCATAATAAGAAAACTGGAACGCCACAGCTTCGTCCCGTGGATAGACGGTTCGTATCCTTCCCGTTTTACTCTTCTGATAACTTTGTGACCTGCGGTTGGCAGCGTCACCCCACGAAATTTACGCTCAGTAACCTGGGGCTTTTTCACTTTGCTAACGGCATCGCTCATACAGGCATAACGCCTTCAGCCTGAGGGCCTCGGTCACTGGCCCGAACAGAGTAGGCCACGCGCTGCCCCTGTTTGATGCTGCGCTTAGCCAAACCTTCTACATTGCGATAATGAACGAACACCTCAGCGCCATCGTCTCCGACAATGAAGCCAAATCCTTTGGTGGCGTTAAACCATTTGATATTACCTTCATGGGTGCTTTTCTGTGCAAGTGCTTTCTTTTTTGGGACACCGGGAGCGCGTAGGCTGAGATCACCGATGACAGCACACAAGATGGCCAAAACGATAAGGCTGGCAAGGTGGATCCATTGGGTATCGGCGAACTGCGCCATAACTAAGTAGATGACAACAGCGATTAAATCATTGATGACAAGCCTGCCAACAAGGCTGAATTTCTGTGGGTGCGAAGACATGGGACATCCGGATTATGAAAGGAGCCGAAGTCTACCAAATCCTGACCGGTTGTAGGTGCTACTGTTTAGTAACTTCTTCCGCCTGAAGCCCTTTATCACCCTCTGCGAGGGTGAATTCAACCGCATCGCCTTCATTTAACGAGCGATAGCCGTCTCCTTGGATGGCACGGAAATGCACAAAAATATCTTCTTCACGATCAGTCATCGTGATGAAACCGAAACCTTTCGCGTTGTTAAACCACTTTACAACGCCGGTTTGACGCTCAGACATACGCCGCTCCTTATTTTTATTAGGTGTTATTACCAGTATCGCGACCTTAGTGCAATCCCTCCAGCCTCTTCAATTGTGATGCGATGGTCTGTACGGCATCTTCCGCGACCTGCTGCTTTTGTCTTTCGCTGGCCACAACCGCCTCGGGAGCACGGTCGACGAAGCTAGCATTAGAGAGTTTTCCTTGGAGTCGACTGAGCTCATCTCGCTGTTTTTGCAATTCTTTTTCAAGTCGTGTGCGCTCAGCGCCCAAATCGATAACGCCTGCCATAGGTACCAAAATTTCGAGATTTCCACACAAGGCAGACAACGACGGCGGCACCTCTTCGTCGGCGGGTAAAATGGTGATCGATTCTAGTTTTGCCAGCTTGCGCAAATAAGCGGTGTTGCGGGTAAAACGTCGCTGATCCTCCTGTGTCCCGTTACGAACAAGAATGTCGAGGGTCTTTCCCGGTCCTAACTGACCTTCGGCACGAATGGTGCGAACGGCAACAATGACACCTTGCAGCCACGCAACTTCGAGCTCAGCTTCAGTATCTGATTCCTGAGCCTCAAAGCTGGGCCAGGGTTGCAGCATAATAGTTTCGCCTGATTTTTCGGCGAGTGGGGCAATGCTCTGCCAAATTTCTTCGGTGATAAAGGGCATCATAGGGTGAAGTAACCGCAGGATATTCTCGAGCACGTGCACTAAGGTATGGCGTGTGACTGTCGCCTCATCAGGGTGTAATTCTGCATCCCAGAGAATAGGTTTGGAGAGTTCAAGGTACCAATCACAGAATTCATTCCATACAAAGTCGTAAAGCGCTTGAGATGCCAAATCAAATCGGTACTGATCAATCGCCTGCTCGCAATCTCTTCCGGCAGCGATCAGCCGGCTTAAAATCCATCGATCGGCCAAAGACGGTTCAACTCCGCTTGGGGATGGCGCCAAGCTTTCGCAGTTCCCGAGAACATAACGGGCAGCATTCCACAGCTTGTTGCAGAAGTTTCTGTAACCCTCCATTCGATGCATATCGAATTTAATATCACGCCCCGTTGAAGCCAGAGAATAAAAGGTGAATCGTAAGGCGTCAGTACCATAACCAGGAATGCCGTCTGGGAAATGTTTGCGCGTTTGCTTGACGATGCGCGCCGCCATTTGCGGTTGCATCATTCCCGCTGTTCGTTTTTCTACAAGGCTTTCAAGGTCAATACCATCAATCAAATCAATGGGGTCGATGACGTTACCCTTAGACTTCGACATTTTTTGTCCTTCACCATCTCTCACCAAGCCGTGAACATATACAGTATGGAAAGGAACTTCTTCGCAAAAGTGCAGCGACATCATGATCATGCGTGCGACCCAGAAAAATATGATGTCAAAGCCGGTGACCAGCACTGATGCCGGATGGAACTTTGCCATTTCAGGGGTTTTGTTGGGCCAACCCAAGGTTGAGAATGTCCAAAGGGCAGAGGAGAACCAAGTATCCAAAACATCGTCGTCTTGCGTCAGTACTAGGCTGTCGTCCAGTTGATGGGCAGCACGAACCGCGGTCTCATCAGCGCCGACAAAGACATTGCCTGCCTCGTCATACCAGGCTGGAATTCGGTGTCCCCACCAAAGTTGACGGCTGATACACCAGTCCTGAATATCACGCATCCACGCGAAATAAGTATTCTCCCACTGCTTGGGAACGAATTTGATGGTTTCATTTTCGACAGCAGTGATCGCAGGTGCCGCTAGCTTCTTAGCATCCACATACCATTGCGGCGTTAGCCAAGGTTCCACGACGACGCCCGAGCGGTCGCCTCGAGGAACTTTCAGTCGATGGTCTTCTGTTTTTTCTAACAGTCCAATGGCATCAAGATCGGCAATGATTTGCTTTCTGGCTGCGTAGCGATCGAGACCTCTATAGGCCTCTGGGGCGTTGTCATTGATCTCAGCATTTCGCGTCAGAATATTTCGTAGGGGCAGGTCATGGCGCTGGCCCATCTCGTAATCATTGAAATCATGGGCGGGAGTAATTTTAACGCATCCGGTACCGAATTCAGGATCCACATAGTCATCGGCGATGATAGGAATCTCTCGATCACAAAGCGGTAACAAAACCATTTTCCCTATAAGGTTTTGGTAGCGCTCATCTTCAGGGTGGACAGAGACAGCCGCATCGCCCAGCATTGTTTCTGGTCTTGTAGTGGCGACAACCAAGTGGCCAGAACCATCGCTCAAAGGATAGCGCAGGTGCCACAAGAAGCCCTGTTCCTCTTCTGCAACCACTTCAAGATCTGAAATGGCCGTGTGCAGTTTTGGGTCCCAGTTCACCAAACGCTGACCTCGGTAGATCAGCCCTTGGTCATAGAGTTTGATAAAAACCTGCTGAACGGCATCAGACAGACCTTCATCCATGGTGAAGCGTTCACGGCTCCAGTCTGCAGAAGCGCCTAGCCGCCTAAGTTGCTGGGTGATTGTTCCACCAGATTGCTCTTTCCATTCCCAAACTTTTTCGATAAAAGCCTCTCGACCAATAGCTTCGCGTTTGACTCCTTCAGCCTCAAGCTGGCGTTCGACCAGCATCTGGGTGGCAATTCCCGCATGGTCTGTTCCCACCTGCCAGAGAGTGTCTGCACCTTTCATCCGGTGGTAACGAATAAGAGCATCCATTATGGCTTGTTGAAAGCCGTGGCCCATATGCAGCGAGCCGGTGACATTAGGCGGTGGTATGGGTATCGAAAAAGCGGTTTCACCTCCTTGGGGGGCAAAATAGCCGCTCTGTTCCCAGGTGTCATACCATCGCTTTTCAATGTCGCCGGGAGAAAAAACCTTGTCCATATTACTGTTCCGATGTAGATGGTGCCGGCCTAAAAACGGCCAAGTGATTACAGATCGTGCTTTTGCAGTGGGTAGCCCCGATCCTTATAAAATCGCCAAGCGTCACGCATTGCTTCGAGAGCAGTGGCCTCTTGGGTTACCACTTCCGCGACGCGCTGAAATCGGGAAAAAAAAGCCGGTGGCGTGAGGGCAAGGTTAATCAGGACATCATCATGTCCCTCAGGTTCCTGTCCCCAGCCAAGAACCACCGAACCCTTTGGGTTCTCGCTAATGGGGTCGTGGGGTATGAAGCTTCCAGAACGAAAAGTCCATAAAAGCTCGTCTAACGCTGCTGCCTCTGATTCACTGCAAGTGTTAATGAACAGGGCATGTCCCTGGCGGTGAGCTTTTTCAGCGAGGCGTGCCGCGACCTGCAGACGAGCATCTGGGCTCTCGTCTGCAACCACATAAAAGTCAACTCGAGTCATAGATTACTGACCAGCACGGGCTCGTAAATACTCGACAAGCATTGGTACAGGCCTACCCGTGGCACCTTTTGGGGCGCTAAGAAATGAAGTTCCCGCGACATCTAAGTGAGCCCACTTATATTTTTCGGTGAATCGAGCGAGAAAACAGGCCGCCGTCACACTTCCCGCCGTACCCGCACCAATGTTTTGCATATCAGCGAATCTCGAATCAAGCTGCTTCTGATATTCCTGCCATATTGGCATTCGCCATCCGCGATCATGACTGCGTTGACCTGCGGCAAGCAGGGCGTTAGCCAGGTCATCATCGTTGGCAAAAATACCACTCGCTTCGTGTCCCAGGGATACAATAATTGCGCCGGTTAACGTCGCGATATCAACAACCTCTTTGGGTTTGTAGCGTCCTACGTACGTTAGCGCATCACACAAGACCAGGCGTCCTTCGGCATCCGTATTGAGGATCTCAATGGTCTGACCACTCATGCTTTTAACAACGTCACCGGGTTTGGTGGCACGTCCACTTGGCATATTTTCGGCCGCAGCCACAATGCCCACCACGTTAATCGGCAAATCCAAATTTACTACAGCCTGAAGGGTACCGAAGACTGAGCTAGCGCCCCCCATGTCAAACTTCATCTCATCCATCTTACCGCCAGGCTTTAGGGAAATACCGCCAGTATCAAATGTGATGCCTTTGCCAACTAGAGCATAGGGCGCTTCTTTTGCTTTTCCGCCTTTGTATTCCATAACAATAAGTTGAGAAGGCTCGTCACTGCCGTGTCCCACGGAGAGCAGCGAACCCATACCCAGTTCGCGCATTTTCTTCTCATCAAGAATGCTGACAGACAACTTGGCGTGTTTACGACCCAGTGCTCGAGCTTGTTTTGAGAGGTATGTTGGTGTGCAAATATTAGCCGGAAGATTGCCAAGCTGGCGGGTAAAGTTCACGCCTTCTCCTATCGCAACTCCCGCGTCAAGCGCTTTACGTGCTTTGCCAGTCGTTAACCCCGCTGCCGTCGTGACACTGACTTTTGCCAAGCTTGGGACATTCTTAGGATTGCTTAATGTCTCGGTGTAGACATAGCAGGCCCATAAGATTTCCGTTGCCAGCGTCTCAAGGAGGCTTGCGGTCTCCTCTGGTGGAAGCGTTAGGCTCTCGAGGGCTATGTGGGCCTCACGCGCTTTTGTGGTCGATAAATGCTTGCCAGCGGACTGGGCCACTTTTTTACTCGAGACCAAGTCGAAGTCTTCCGCAGGGCCGCAACCGAGCAACAGGATCCGCTGTGTCTGCTGGGTCCCGAGCAAAGAAAATGCAGTACCGACTTCGGCCGTAAAGTCTCCAAGTTTTATGGCGCGAGAAATAGCCCCGGACATTTGAGCATCCAGTGCCGCAATATCACCTTTTAAACGCCCACCTTTGAAAATTGGAAGCACTAGGCAGGGGGTAGCCATTTTGGTGATATTAGCTGATTTACGAACCGTAAAAGATGGTTGAGGCATGAAAACTCCAGTAGAAGCAAAATTCGAGAGGGCATAGTGTATGATGTTGAAGGCCTTAACAAAATATATTCAGCACAATCCATTGAGCCAAATCACTGACTGATGCGCATTTTCCTGTATTTGACCCGAGATGTGGTGACACACACCCTAGCCGTCACCTTTGTTCTTTTTTTAGTGGTGTTCAGTGGCCGGTTTATCAAGTACCTGGCAGAAGCCGCCGTTGGCAGCTTATCGGCTGATGTATTGCTGCCGGTCATGCTTTTTAAGCTCCCCAGCTTTTTTGAATTGATTCTTCCACTCGCACTTTTCTTGGGAATCCTGCTTTCGCTCGGGCGAATGTACGCGGAAAGTGAAATGGTGGTGCTCAAAGCCTGCGGCATCAGCCCCAGTCGATTGGCGTCCTATTTATTGGTGCCGGCGGCATTTACTATGCTGCTGGTTGCATTTTTGACCCTTTATTTGGGGCCCGAAGGCTCAGCCCGGGCACAGCGGCTACTGGATAACCCACGTACCGCCGAGGGCCTACAGCTCATGGCCGAAGGACGTTTTAAATCTCAGCGTGGGGGAGAGCTGGTAACTTATACAGAGCGAATTGATAAAGCCGGCGTGATGCACAACGTCTTCGTTGTCGAGGAACAGTCGGGTACCGATGCCACGCAAGTCACTCTGGCGCGGGAAGCAGAAATCATTGTCGATACCGATACCAACAGGCGATATCTTGAGTTACGTGGTGGTACTCGCTATAGCGGTGTTCCCGGTGAGCCCGCTTATGAGGCTCTGTCATTCCAGCGCTTTGGCGAATTGATACCGGAGAAACGTGACAGTTTACGGGCGTCCACTCGCATTGATGCAACGCCTACGGTTGAGCTCCTTAACAGCGAAAATCCAAGAAAACGTGCCACGCTCTGGTGGCGGTTATCGCTGCCTTTTTTGGTGCCCGTTAGCGTCGTCATAGCGTTAGCACTGAGCAAAACAGACTCTCGACGAGGGCGGTATGCCCGACTCGGGCCCGCTCTAGCCCTTTTTCTATTTTACTTTTTAGCGCTGACGCAAGCCCGCTCTCTAATGGAGTCGGGAGGAGGGGGGGCTGCAATGCTGGCGACGCACTTGATATTTTTGGTGATCGCACTAATCCTGCTTTATTGGGAGTCACTATCACTCGGGATTCTTGGGAAAAAGCATGGGTCGCTTTGATCGATATCTAGCAGGAAGCGTTTTGAGTGCGACGCTAGGGGTCTTAGGCGTGCTCGTTGGGCTTGACGCTCTGAGCTCAGTCATTGACGAACTCGATGACGTATCGGTTAACTATGCGTTCTCAGATGCGCTCATTTACGTCGCATTTACGTTGCCGCGACGCCTGCACGAATATGTACCCTTCGCTGCGCTGATCGGTGCGCTTGTAGGGTTGGGCCGGCTTGCAGCAACGAGTGAACTTACCGTCGCTAGAGCCGCGGGGCGTTCATTGCCCCAGCTGGCCGTAGCAACACTCAGGCCTGCATTACTGCTCGCAGCCCTGGGGTTTTTAATCGGCGAATTTATATCTCCAGCCGCAGAACAATTTGCAGTCAGTCATAAGGCTCTCGCTCAAGGCTCAAAGAGTAGCTTTACTGGTCGCGGGGGTGTCTGGAATCGCGACGGCAACACTTTCATCCATGTGTCAGCTGTAGAGCGCGGAGGCATCATTCATGGGGTACAGCTGCTTAGCTTCGACGAAGAGCGACGGCTCACACGCAGTTTACGGGCAGAACGTGGCACCTATCAAAGCGGGCAGTGGCTACTGGAAAAAATATCGCGAACCGAGCTCACCAAAGATCGTGCTGTTACAGACACACTCATCCAGCAGGTCTGGAGAACTGAAATTACGCCTCAACTATTGGCTTTGGAAGCCGTATCCCTAGATAGCCTTCCCACCTTTGATCTGTGGCCCTACGCGCAGTACTTACGAAAGCAAGGTCTAATGTATCGAGATGTAGAGCTCGCTTTCTGGCGCAAAGTCCTGCAGCCATTCGCAGTGGCAGGTCTTGTTTTGGTAGCGATGTCATTTATCTTTGGTCCGCTCCGTGAGGGGAGCCTAGGTGCTCGTATTTTTACCGGTGTGATTATTGGCGTCGTATTTCGAATCTCCCAAGATTTTTTTGGACCTGCCAGCCTAATTTTTGGTTTTCCGGCACTACTCGCGGCAGCCACGCCCATTGGTATTTGCTGGATCACGGGTGGCTGGCTGTTAACGCGAGACACCTAGCGGCTATCAGAGCGACTTCATTTTTTCTTGGGAAGAAGCTCTAGGTGGGATTTTGATATTAAATCGTGCCAAGAACGGCTCTGCGGGTGGAGAAAAATCCACCAGTAGCCCAGGCCCAAGCACATTAAACTCAAGCACGCCGCTGCGCAGCGTATATAACCTTGTTTGACGCTAATGGGCCTGCCAAGGTTGTCTACCAGTTTTAAACGCCATGCTTGCATACCCAGAGTTTGGCCACTTTTATGCCAAAAAATGATGAAGAAACCTGTAAATACGAGCAGTGATGTTATTCGCATTAGCCAATCTGGAACAGCAGGTTGGGCGATCGATTCTGTAGGACCAAACAGCGTCACAAGCACAAACGCGTTTGCCATGAGCAGGGGGGCCACCAAAAATAGGTCGTAAACCATGGCAAGCAACTGGCGCCAAGCATTCAGCCTAGAAAGTTGAACCACTTACCCTTCCTTATCCGGGGCCAGCTGTAAATGATCAGTTTTTGGATTGAGGGGCTGCATTTCCGGTTTGATACTGGGAATTAATGCGCCAGTCGGTGCCAGATCAAACGCCACGCCGATGGTCGAAGGCACTGCGGATTCGCTGGGTGAAAGCAACAACTCGCCCGGTGGCGCCACCTCCAAGGGACCCTCAACGTTAACTTCGTAGGGCTGGTGGCTGGGTCGCGATGAAACGGTATCTATTGGCTCGTAGTCCAGCGGGACGTCAACCGATTCTTGAGGTAAACCCTGAATAAGTTCGGCCGGCATGGTGGGCGCTTTAGATTCAAAGACTGCTTTTTCATGTGATCCCCCCTCAACGACCTGAGGGTTGGCTTTTTTACTTAAGCCATTTATTAGGTCATGGCGCTGTACCGACACCTGCAGTCCAGCCTCGGTAAGGATCTTGCGAAACTGTAGCGCAGCCGCTTTATTGCAGTTCTTCTTCACGCGGCGGCGCGTCCCGTTCAATAGTTGATCCGCCGTGGTTATTTCCAGATTGAAAACCTCGGCCAATTTGGCGACAGCATCACCCCGCCGGCATCCGGGTAGAATTTCTCCAGTCAGGTAAATGTCAAAATTGGATTCCATGGACCTAGCAGCCGCTAATCGCGCGCCGGTTAAATGATTTTAAATAAATTACCATAAACGTCTATGTTCCTCCAACCAGTATTCGGTTGCAATAAGATAGATTCTTACATACCGTTGCATATTGACAATAAGGTTTGGCATGAAATGGTAGTGCAAAAAGACATCGAAGCCCGTCTCGACGACAGGTTAACACCGATTCAGCTTGAGGTGAGTAACGAAAGTTTTATGCACAACGTTCCCGCAGGCTCTGAAACACATTTTAAAGTGACTGCCGTGAGTCTGGAGTTCAGCGGTTTACGAAAAGTTCGGCGTCATCAACTGGTCTATGAAGTTCTCAGTGATTTGCTGGCCGGACCGGTTCATGCCCTTGCATTGCATCTATTTACGCCAGATGAATGGCAAGAAAGCCTCGGGGCACCTGATTCACCGAAGTGTCACGGCGGAGCGATATAAGACCCCAGACGCGATAGGGGAACGAACAAAACACCACCCTCTGAAGATTTGGCTGAAATAACGCCGATCAGCCTCATACGGCCGCCCTCAATGCGCATAACCGCACCACCAGAAGCACCTCTTTCAAGCTGACAATCGGTTTCACTCCAATACTTACCATGACGGGTAATAACGCAGGAGGTTGTGGCTTGGATCCACTCGGCAGTGTCTGCGCTGCCGTCGCGCTGATAACCCGACATGATGACCTCAGCCCCTGGCATCAGCGCATCATCACCATAAGCCATGGCATAATTTTCTAGGATGTTAGGGCGAACTAGGTAGACAATAGCCCAATCACTATTCATTTCTCCGCCGTTAACGCCAAGCCTGACTTCCTGCCATGCCCCCTCTAACCACACTTTTGGCGGCTGAGTCAGATCCATACTGCCGTCAAAACAGTGCCATGCCGTCACGATCATGCCCGACTCGCGATCGACCAAGGTGCCCGAGCAATCCTCCGTAACATGGTAAGAATGGACACCATCATTTCGCTGTAGCGGCACCGTCAATCGTACAACCGCAGCAAGGGCCGCTCGATGTGTACCCTGACGCATCACCTCGGCTGAGGACTGAGCCGTCGACAGACCACACGTAAAAATCACCAACGACACCCAGACCGTGGTAAGGAACGGCATGATAGGAACTGCAGATCTCGATGGGATATCGAGCACTAGATAGCTAACTGTGACAATGGAAGAACTCGATTTATGACTTGCTGTGTCCAAATTGCCGGAATGTCAGGCTTTAACATCAGAGGGTAACCGCAACCACCTAAGTGCTTGGAACAGCCACGGATTTCCCTCGTGACTGTCCCAAGTGTTCTGATGCGATTCTCCTACATTGGGTTAGGAATTGTCTCAATCGCAATAGCTAGAGCCTCGGTGTAGACAACGACCATAGACTCACCCAGTGAAACACCCTCAAATTTAACAGCCGGGATACCTCCAACGGTATGCATCTTTCCGCGGCTATCTTTGATCATTACGAAACCTGCTTCGGCATCGAAAGCTTCAATAGAACAGACTGCCCGTACCTGCCTAGCCGCACCTACCGCGGGGTGGGCAGGATTTTCATCGATAACGCCATCTTCCAGAACCACCCAGGGATTGGCGAGTTCTTCTTCCGTGGGCTCACGAACTTCACCGTGAAGTGACGCGAGATATTCTGCTGCAACCCGATCACCCACTTTTAGATCGGAGAGTTTGACGACTTGCTCCCTAGCGACGATTGTTAGGTGTTGCCCCTGGGGGCCTACGAGAGTCACTTCTTTTGTCTCAAGATCTATTGCGGCAATTTCCGCTTCAATTGCGGCTACTACCGCTCGAGTGCCCTCAGCCTTCGGTGTTTGATGGTTATGAGGCATCGCATGATCATGACCGGCCTCATGATGAGCGGCCTGCAGCGAATGCGCAGAAAAGGCGAGTAATACGGCAAGTACGTGGATGAAAACTTTCATGATTTTTCCTTTAGTTTTTGGCGGTATTTAAAGCGCTCAAAGCCGCCGTAATAAGTGCTAGAACCTTATCTTGATTCCGCTATCTTCAACCATGTTAACAGTTAGGGTTCGTTTTCATGCACCGGGGGCTTTTAGACGCATTCAGAACATATCTTTCCATTGGCGAAGGCCTGCAAACACGTCGTCGCTATTAGAACCGATCAGCTTTGATTCCGCTACCAAGGTGGCCATTACACTGGGGGCATCCCAGCGCAAAAAAGGGTTGGTGGCTATTTCATCAGCCAAGATCGAAGGAACAGTGGGAATATTTTGCTCTCGCAAAGACTCGCAATGCGTCACGCGCTCCTCAAGCACCGTATTTTTAGGGTCCGCTGCGACGGCGAATTGAAGGTTTGCGAGTGTATATTCGTGAGCACAATATATTTTCGTCTGTGGGTCTAAACGCCGGATTTTCGCTAGCGAATTTCTCATCATTGGATGGGTTCCCTCGAAAACTCGGCCACAGCCACCGGCAAATAAGGTGTCACCACAAAACAGAATCCCTTCGCCTTGATAGGCAATATGATCGAGAGTATGCCCCGGCACTTCCATAACCTGAAACGCCTGCCCTAGAATGTGCAATGTGTCTCCCTCGCTGACACGATGGGTGACCGGGATTATTTTGGGGTTTTCAGGGCCCCAAACCTCACATTGTGTGGCCGCTGTCAGCGCTTCGAGGCCACCAACATGATCGAAGTGATGATGGGTAATCAAAATCCCTTTCAGTGCTAGCTTTCGCTCTGACAGGGCAGCAAGCACAGGACCTGCGTCGCCCGGATCTACAACAACCGCGTCAGTACCATTGTGCAGCAACCAAATGTAGTTATCTGAAAATGCTGAAATGGGCTCGATTGTAAACACTGTAGTCATAGCGGATCTCGGTCGCCTAAGGGGGATTCATCGGTAGGAGGGGGTTGCCGCAACCACCCACGTACCGCTATCGTGCCATGATGCGTCGTTTATTTACAATCAGTCCCGCCTCGCCACCGCGTATCTCACTGGAGCAGTGGTACTCCACGACGCCATTAGGAAAGCGCTTGAGCGAGCAACTTATTGACGACATGAAAGTGATCCTCGATCAGTGGTTTGGCTATAACTTAGTGGTGATCGGTCCTAATACCGACATACCCATTAGTGAAATGACCCGAGTCCGTCGAGTTTTTCAGGTTTTAGACCGGGAGCAGTCGCTCCGCAGTGGTTACACCGGCGTTTATTCATGCGACGAAGAGCTCCCACTTGCGACGGAATCTATTGACGTGGTGGTTGTTTTAAACGCGCTAGATTTAAACGCAAACCCACATCAACTGCTGCGGGAAATTCACCGAGTACTCACCCCTCACGGCCACTTGCTTATTGTGGGTGCAAATGGCTGGAGTCTTAGGGGCCTATGGCAGGGATTCGTTCGTCTTGGAACAGGATTCCAGTCAAGACGCAATCGACAACCGGGTCCAAGAAGACTTGAAGACTGGCTGAATTTGTTAGAGTTCGCCGTCGCTCCCGTGAGACACAAGCTCGTGATTCCTATAGCCGGCAATAGCCGATGGGCAAGTTGGCTGATGAGTCTTGATCAATGGCTAGTCGATCACAATATCCCCATTGGCTCCACTTACATGATGTTCGCTGACAAGCTAGTGAGAGGTAGTACCAAGATGCACTCTTTTGAACGCACCCGTGCTCGCCTGATGGGATTATCCGTCCCTAACTCCGTTGTGGGTACGCGAGGTTCTGCGACTCGGAGCCCCTTGAGACCCGTGGAATGAAAACAGTTGAAGCTTTTACCGATGGCGCCTGTAAAGGCAATCCTGGACCCGGGGGGTGGGGCGTGTTGCTCCGAATGGACAGTCAGTCTCGGGAACTTTTCGGTGGCGACGGTGCCACCACAAACAATCGTATGGAACTGACCGCCGCGATAGAAGCTCTCGCGGCGCTTAAGGAAGCCTGTACCGTCGAGCTCACAACGGACTCGACCTATGTCAAAGATGGTGTCACTCGCTGGATGGCGAATTGGGAGCGAAATGGCTGGCGGACTGCTGCGGGCAAACCTGTCAAAAATCAGGATTTGTGGCAAGCCTTAAAGGCCCAGGTGGCTCGCCATCAGGTCAATTGGCACTGGGTAAAGGGCCACAGTGGACATCCCGAAAACGAACTCGCAGATACCCTTGCCAATAGGGGTATCGAGGCGTTGCAGCGGTGAAGCGCCAGGTTGTGCTCGATACTGAGACCACGGGCTTGGAGGTTGGCCAAGGGCACCGCATTATTGAGATAGGGTGTGTAGAGTTGGTCAATCGGCGATTAACCGGGCGTCATTTTCATCAATACATTCAGCCCGAGCGCGCTATCGATTCAGGCGCCTTGGCCGTTCATGGCATCACCCCGGAATTTTTAGCGGATAAGCCGACTTTTGATCGTATCGTTAAAGATTTTCTTGCCTTTATCGAAGGGGCTGAACTCATCATCCACAATGCGCCTTTTGATGTAGGCTTTATTGATGCCGAATTAAAACGCTTTGACCCTAAGCATCCCCGCACCTCAGTGCTGTGTTCTATCACAGATACTCTGACACTGGCCCGGGCTAAGCATCCGGGGCAAAGAAACAGCCTCGACGCATTGTGTCAGCGTTATCATGTCGATAATGCATCTCGCACCTTGCACGGAGCCTTACTTGACGCAGAAATACTAGCTGACGTATTCCTACTCATGACTGGAGGGCAAACCTCCTTAGGATTGCATGATGAACAAAGTGAAGAGGGTACTGATGGCATCAAAACGAAGCGCATCCGGCGGGTAAAGGCTGATCGCAAGCCACTGCCCGTCATAGCCCCCACGCCTCACGAGACCGAGCGCCATGAAAATCGTCTCGATCTTATAGCGACCCACAGTGGTGGCACCGTGTTATGGCGGGAACACTGACCCAACTTTATCTGAGTACCCAACAAAGCCGTAACGCGGCTTTCCCGGGGATCAGATAAACAAGTAAACCCCAGCTAGACCAACCGTTCCCAAGACGACAGTGTAGGGCATTGCCATCACCACCATACGACCATAGGACAGGCGAATTAAGGGTGCTACTGCTGAGGTCAGTAAGAATAAAAACGCGGCTTGTCCGTTGGGGGTGGCAACACTCGGTAAATTAGTACCTGTATTAATCGCAACCGCCAAACTGTCGAATTCTGCTCGAGTAATTTCCCCTGCATCTAAGGCAGCCTTGACCTCATTGATATAAACCGTGGCAACGAATACGTTGTCAGAAATCATCGACAACACGCCATTGGCGATAAAAAACATCGACGGACGAATACTAGCGTCAAGATGCAGCACCCAGTCGATGACGGGCGTGAACAAGTGTTGCTCGTGAATGACCGCAACAATGGCAAAGAATACGACGAGCAGGGCGGTAAAGGGCAGGGCCTCCTCAAAAGCATGCCCAATTTGGTGCTCCTCAGTAATTCCATTAAACGCAGTGAGCAAGACGATCACTAGCAAACCAATGAGTCCCACTGCAGCAAGGTGCAACGCCAGGCCGATGACCAATATAAGGGCTACGCAAGCTTGTATGACAAGTTTGGCGTTACTTCGAGGACTGGCCTTGGTCATTTCGCCCTCTTGAAAGTCCTCGAGAACAGATCTAACTCGGGAGGGCAGTTCAGCACCGTAGCCAAAGGTTCCAGTCAGTTCGAGAAGCAGACAGGTCAGTAAGCCCATGGCAAGCACCGGCATTGTCACTGGCGCCATCAACAGGAAAAATTCGATAAAATCCCAGCCAGCCACGGTAGCAATTAAAAGGTTCTGCGGTTCACCAACAAGCGTACAAACTCCCCCAAGCGCGGTGCCCACAGCGCCATGCATCATGAGGCTTCTTAGGAACGAGCGAAAATTTTCCAGGTCTTCGCGATGGTTATCGTGAACGCTGTCGTCATCAGCATGATCATGATCGTCTTCACCGTGGTGCTTACCCGAGGCAACTTTATGATAGACCGAGTAGAAGCCCACGCTGACACTAATGAGTACTGCTGTGACCGTAAGTGCGTCTAAAAATGCAGACAATACCGCTGCTACCAACGAAAACAGCAGTGACAGGACCATTTTGGACCTAACGTTGAGTAGGATTTTCGTGAACACATAGAGCAACAGGTCTTTCATGAAATAAATGCCTGCCACCATGAACATCAGCAGCAGAATGACCTCAAAGTTGGCCGCCGTTTCGTTATACACCGTTTGGGGATCTGCCATACCAATGACAATCGCCTCAATGGCCAGTAAGCCCCCGGGCTGAAGGGGGTAGCAGCGAAGCGCCAGGGCGAGGGTGAAAATGAATTCTGCGATCAGCACCCAACCCGTAATAAAGGGACCCGCAACTGCCAGTAACACGGGATTCAAGATGAGGAAGCCGATAATGGCCTGCTTGTACCAGGTGGGTGAAGATCCCAAAAAGTTGTGCCAAAAAGCCTGGCGCGCTGATTCTTCCATGGTAAAGCCCTGTATTGTTAATTATTGGGGTTAGTACGCTGCAACTTTGAAAAACGATGATGTTGATGGAGTTTATGATAAAAAAATAGAATTGATACCTTTTTGATTGGCCGTTGTCGGGTTGTGTCTGTCCTCTGGTGTTTTTACTATGCGGCGTCCCAAAGGAGTAAGGCATGCTTGAAATCAAAACGATTGTGGAATCACCGGCTACTGATGACTACGTTTTTGTCTTCGCTAAAGATGACGCGGTGGTATCTCTACGGCGTCCACCAGATCAGTTTTGGCACAGACATGAGGCCGAACAAGCTTTTGGTGAGGTCGGGGTCGGTGCGCCCCTGGGATATTGGGGCGGGCGGCCTAGCTATGTGGTTGAGGTGGACTCGCAGAATCTGAATGCTATGGAACATCTGTCGGGTAATTTGTATTCGCTGTTTGGGCGGGTTCCTGATGCAGTTTTTGCAGCCTACGGACGAGCTTTACAAATGCTTTCTTGGGAGCGAGATCACAAATTCTGCGGACGTTGCGCCGCCACTACAAACCCAACGGATGGCGGTAAAGCCCTCGCTTGTCGCGCTTGTGGTCATACCGCTTATCCCCGATTAAACCCCTGCGTGATTGTTGCGGTGGGAAGAGGGGACCAGTTGTTGCTGGCTACCGCGGCCGGACGTGCTACCGGGTTTCATAGTACCCTTGCAGGGTTCATCGAGCCGGGCGAGTCAGCGGAACAGGCTGTGGTTAGAGAAGTACAGGAAGAAGTGGGTATCGTCGTCGCCAACGTTAGCTACTTTACATCGCAACCTTGGCCATTTCCCAGCCAACTGATGCTGGGCTTTTTTGCCGATTATGCTGATGGTGAGATCGCTATCGATCCCGCCGAAATAGCACATGCTGATTGGTACGGTCGAGACGACCTACCAACGGTGCCGCCCCCGCAATCCATAGCGGGTCAACTGATACATCAGTTTTTTGCGACGCGTTAAGCGTGTGCTGTCACTAACGTCTCAAAGGGAGTCGTAATGGAGTTTCTACAGGAAATCGGTGTTTTTCTCGCTGAGGCCGTCATTCTCGTCACGGCGATTATTGTCGTACTGATTGCAATCGCCGCAGTCAGTCAGCGTCGTAAAGGTAACGAAGAGGGCTATATCGAAGTCCGCCGGCTTAACGAGCGATATACGGCCTTTCACGATGCGGTTCGCAGTTTTACTGAGCATCCAGAGACCCGTAAAGTGCGGGAGAAAGCCGAGAAAAAAACCGCCAAAGCAGAACAAAAGCAGGCCAAACAAAAGGCTAAAGAAGACAATGACGACAACCCCGTAGGCGCCGACGCCAAAGACTCTCGTCTATTCGTTCTGCGATTCAATGGTGATATTCGAGCTAGTGAAACAGAAAGCCTGAGAGAAGAAATTTCAGCCATAACCCCTGAATTACGCGAAGGCGATGAGGTTTTACTGTGTCTTGAGAGTCCTGGTGGCATGGTGCACAGCTATGGATTGGCAGCAAGTCAATTGCAGCGGATCCGCTCAACCGGAGCCTCACTAACTGTCGCCGTAGACAAAGTCGCTGCGAGTGGCGGTTACATGATGGCCTGCGTAGCAGACCGCATTATTTCGGCGCCTTTTGCTGTGATTGGATCTATTGGTGTTCTGGCTCAGCTCCCTAACTTTCATCGCCTGCTCAAGAAAAATGACGTCGACTTTGAACTACTCACCGCGGGAAAGTACAAACGCACGCTAACAATGTTTGGGGAGAATACTGATGACGGGCGAGCGAAGTTTGTTGAAGATCTAGAGGATACCTATGATCTATTTAAAGACTTTGTGGTGCTCAATCGTCCAGTTGTCGATATCGACTCCGTTGCGACAGGCGAAATATGGTACGGGGAACGGGCGTTAGATCAAAACCTTGTCGATGAGCTGTCGACTTCAGACGCGTATTTACAAAAGCGGCTTGCAGAGACCGAGGCTTATGAGGTGCGCTTTGTACCGAAAAGAAGTTGGCAGGAAAAATTTGGCATGGCAGCGGAGGCGGGGATTGAGCGCACGTTTCTCCGACTTTGGCAGCAGGGTGCCGCTAGGTTTTTACCGTAAGCTGGAGGCCTCGGCGTCCTCTTCGCAGGACGGTTGCTGCAGCAGGGCATTATCGACCAGCGTATTTTGATCCCCTCCCTCACGGGCCAAAGCAGCCGCGGCAAGGGTCTGCTGACAGCTATCAGGGGAGGGCAGTTGTGTGCTTTCGCTCAAGAAATAAACGAGCAATAAAGCGGTGCTGGCTGTCACAACACCACTGATAAACTTTCCTCGTTTGCCCATGATTAGACCGCCAACTCAAGTACAGCTGCATGGTGGTTCAGATACACCTTACCCCCAAGTTGACGTAATAAAGGGCTGCGCTTCAGCGCATCCATTACCGGGCCTTTAACCTCACTGAGGTGCAATTTCACATCGCGCTCCAATAAGCTCGAGTTCACTTCTTGGAGGGCCTCCAAGGCGCTGAGGTCAATCATATTCACCGCAGGACACATGAGTATGACGTGCTCGATACCCTCTCGTTGCGCGAGCTCTGTGTCAACAAGTTCCTCCAGAAACGCTGCGTTGGCAAAATATAAACTTTCATCGACTCGTATAGACAGAAGATTAGCGTGGGTGCGAACGTCATGGCGGTCGATGTTTCGATAATGCTCAGTACCGGGCACTGTTCCTACGATTGCAAAGTGTGGGCGCATGGTTCTGTGCAGGTGAAGTGCAATACTAGCACTCACGCCAGAAATGACGCCGATTTCAACACCTAAAAACAGGGTCAGTAAGATAGTAATGGCAATGGCCATAAAGTCAGCCCGATCGTAGTTCCAGGCCTCTTTAATCGTTTTCCAGTCGATGAGACTGCTGACTGCCACCACAATAGTGGCGGCCAAAGTCGCTTTGGGAAGGTAATAGAGGATAGGCGTTAAAAATAAAGCCGCCAACGCAATGCCTGCTGCTGTAAATATGGACGCCGCCTGGGTTTGAGCACCCGCATCAAAGTTAACGACAGATCGCGAAAATCCGCCTGTCACGGGAAATCCTCCTGAGAAAGCAGAGCTTAGGTTGGCAGCGCCAAGGCCCATAAGTTCTTGGTTGGCGTCAATGCGTTCTCGGCGTTTCGCGCCTAGGGTTCGACCCACAGAAACTGACTCAACAAAGCCAATCAACGCAATCAGCAACGCGGGAAGCAGCAGCTCCTCTATAACGGTCCATTCAATGTAGGGCTGTGAAAATGCTGGCATACCCTGTGGGATAGTGCCGACTAGGGCGACCCCCCGGGCCTGTAGATCAGCACCATAGGCAACTAAGGTACTTAGAGTAATGACCGCTACCGGGGCTGCTCTAGCAAGGGTTTCTGATGCAAAGAGACTCAACCCACACTGCTTTAATAGGCCCGAGAGATGACGGCGACTCAGCTGTAAAAGTAGTAAGCAGGAGGCGCCTATACCAAGGGTATACACATTCGTAGTCCCGATAGTGGTCGCTAACGACTGAGCCAGTTCGGGTAACGTTTTCCCGGGGGCCTCAATACCGAAAATATGGCTGAGCTGACTGATTGCAATAATAATCCCCGAGGCGGTGATAAATCCTGAAACGACGGGGTGGGACAGGAAATTGGTGACGAATCCAAACCTCATTAAACCCAGTAGCACTAGGATGAGTCCACTTAACAGGGCTAGAGTTGTTGCGGCAGTTGCGTAATCGATACTGCCTTGCTGCGCTACCTTGCCCACCGCAGTCGCTGTCATTAGCGAGACAACGGCCACCGGACCCACAGATAAGGTACGGCTGCTGCCAAAGATCGCATAGGCCATCAGAGGGAGGATGCTGGCATACAGACCCATTTCTGGAGGTAACCCCGCCAATAGTGCATAGGCCAGGGACTGTGGAATCAGCATAATGGTGACGATCAGCGCCGCAACCAGGTCACTGCCCATGGTCTGGCGATTGTAGTGCCGCAACCAGTCCCAGCAGGGTAGTTTAATCACTCGCATCACCGATCTTCATCACCGTAGCCTGTATCGCTGTAAAGCTCAGGAATGATTTTCTGGCTTCACCAGCCACTCGCGCCCCTTCAGCATGGCGTTCCAGTACAGCCATGGCAAGCCTTGGGCTTTGAGTACCCAGGCCAATACCGATGGATATTGACCATCAATAAGCCACTTTGGAAAGCTAGGTAGCAGCTTGCCGCCGTAACCAAACTCCGCCAAAACAATTTTGCCTCGCTCGACAGTTAACGGGCACGACCCATACCCGTTGTAACGACTGACACCGCTACTGTCACCCGCATGAGCCAATAAATTGGTGGCCACAATGGGAGCCTGAGCTCGCGCTGCCGCCGCGGTTTTGGCGTTTGGAGCACTCATGACATCCCCCAGCGACCAGACATTCTCAAACTTTGTGCTTTGCAGCGTTTCCTGATCGACATCCACCCAGCCATCTGCATTGGCAAGGGGCGACTGACGAATAAAATCGGGCGCGCATTGGGGAGGGCAGACGTGGAGCATGTCAAACTCAGCATCGATAAGCTCACCTTCATTATTTTTAAACGTGGCAACTTTAGCCTGGCTATCGATCTTGGTGAGCGTGTGCTGAAAATGCAGGGTCGCATCGTATTTATCGATGTACTTCATCAGTGCAGGCACATAATGGGCGACACCAAATAGACCTGGGGTTGAGGTAAAAAAGCTGATGTCGATGTTGCGGATAACCCCTTGACGGACCCAGTGATCAGCCGATAGATACAGCGCTTTTTGTGGGGCGCCCGCACATTTTATAGGCATAGGGGGTTGGGTAAATAGCGCCTTGCCCGATTTTAAATTTTGCACGAGATCCCAGGTATAAGGTGCCGTCTTGTAGGCATAATTCGAAGTCACGCCATTGCGACCCAGCGTGTCTTCCAGTCCCTCTACGCCCGCCCAGTTAAGCTTCAATCCGGGACAAACAACCAGGCGCTCATAATTTATGCTAGTGCCAGTACTCAGCTCTAAGGCATTGTTGCTGGGGTCTAAAATAGTAACGGCGGCCTTGATCCAAGTCGCCCCCTTGGGCATGACCGACGTCATGGATCTAGCGGTTGAGGGAGCCGAGAAAATACCTGCACCTACCATGGTCCAGCCAGGTTGATAGTAGTGTGTATCGGCGGGTTCAATAATGGCGACGCTTAAATTTGACGCGCGCTTTAAAATGCTTGAAGCCGTGGCAATGCCCGCAGCGCCACCACCAACAATTACAACGTCATATTCCGTAGCCACTGACATACCAAGTCTCCTATTGGGGATTTTGTTCGAGGTTAGGGTTTCCTATCGGCTCTTCTTTGGGGAGTTTGCTTAAGCTATCACCCCCAAACCCGTTTAAGGGTATTTTTAAAAAAACACGACCATCCTCTTCTGCTGCAGGGATCAGTCCTGCGCGCATATTAATTTGTAACGCTGGCAATATCAGAGAGGGCATATCCAGCTGTTTGTCTCGTGTTTCACGCATATGCACAAAGTCTGATTCCAGAGTTGTTCCGCCGATATGAATATTTTCTGATTGTTGCTGTGCAACGGTTGTTTCATAAGCCAGACTCCGATCGTTGGGCTGGTAGTCGTGACAAACAAAGATTCGCGTATCGCCCGGCAGCGTCAACAATCTTTGTATCGATTGAAATAGAACGTGGGCGTCCCCCCCGGGAAAGTCACATCGGGCTGTACCCGCATCGGGCATAAATAAAGTATCGCCAACGAAGAGGGCATCTTCGACTAAATATGCCATACAGGCCGGCGTGTGGCCGGGTACGTGTATAGCAACGCCTTTTAGATTGCCCACGCTAAAATGATCGCCGTCGGCAAACACCTCATCAAACTGACTGCCATCTCGAGCAAAATCAGGTCCCTCGTTAAATATTTGAGCGAAAGTTGCCTGTACCGAAGTGATCATAGCGCCGATTGCAATTTTTCCGCCCAACGCCTGTTGAATGTAAGGTGCTGAACTCAAATGGTCTGCGTGAACGTGGGTCTCTAAGATGAAATCAACCGACAGGTCCATTTCACGCACGTAGGCAATAAGATTGTCGGCGATGTCCGTGTTGACGGTGCCCGAGGGGTAGTTGAAGTCCAATACCGGGTCAATTATGGCGCAGCGGCGAGTTTCGTCGCAGGCCACAACGTAAGACAGTGTTGAGGAATCGGGGTCATAAAAGTGCTTAATCAACATTTGAACTGGGGCCTCGATGGGTTTGGGGGCCATGGGGGCGTTACAGTATAAAGTAATAGCGTTTAGTTATTGTTGGTAGAATTTGCCCCTAACGCTAAAAAGCGGCCTCGAGGTGCAGCACCTAAAGGGCACTGGATCCTCCCCACAGTCACACTCATATGCGCATAATGTATATTATGTTAAATTAGATATTCGAGCTAGGAACGGCAATGATGCTCTACTGCTGCCCCTATTGATATTCACGAAGCACCCGATTAACCAGCCCTACGCCGCGGTTGGCCATTTGGGAAAAGGTATCCTCCCCGGCCTGATCTTTTGTGTAGTCCTTAAAACCACGGCGTGTCCGGTGAATCCAGTACGCTTCAGGGAAAGTACGATCGAAAGTCTTTTCTAAACCGTCATTTCCTATGGCAAAACCGAGTAAACCGCCCCATGTTGCCGCGGGATTGTCACTGTCCCAACCCGCTAAAGTAGCTATCTGAACGGTTCTAGCAAAGTCACCCTGACCATAAAAGAGACTCACCAAGCTTGCGGCAAAATTAATACCAGCATCGAACGGGTTGTTATAGCGATAGCCCGCCGCACCTTCAAGTTGATACCGTTGATAGACAGCATCACGGGTTTCCTCCCAGTTGTTCTTATCTGGATTTCCTCGGTACGCACTGAGGACAAATTCATACATATCTCGAGCATACCCTGCCGCAGGAAGTTGCTCTGCCGCTAACGCGGCTATCCCAAGCAGTTGTTCAGCTAAATCTCCCTCAACATCTAGGGTGTTGGCTGAAGCGTGCATAACCACATAAAACCTGGCGATCGCAGCAGCTTCACCATGGGCCGAGACTGAAATGGGCAGCTGTGCAAGCTCCAGCGCAACTTCTGGCAATCCCGGGGCCATTAGCCCAAAAGATTCCGTCGTTAGCTGGGCATCAATCATTGAGTAATCCGGATTGTTGGCAGGATTGCTAGTGGCGGGAGGCTCCATTTC
>CALKNZ010000012.1 GCA_938091995.1 uncultured Luminiphilus sp.
ACGCGGGTCGGAGCTGTATTTTCGTGATTGGCGCGCCATTAATAGCGATTATGTGCTCATTGGGCGATATGAATTGGCCGCTGCTGGTAATTTAAAGCTCAGCTGGGAGCTCTTTGATAGTAAACGGGAGCAGTCTGTTGATGCGGGAACTGTTAGCGGTTCGGCGTCGGAAGTAAGAATGTTGGCGCACAAAATCGCCGATAAGGTTTATGAGAAACTAAGCGGTATACCCGGGGCTTTCGCAACGCGCTTGCTTTATGTGTCGGTCACGCGAAACCCCGAAGGGAAGGACTTTTACCGACTGACGCTCGCCGACTCGGATGGCGCCCGACCCATTGTATTGTTAGAGAGTCGCGAGCCTATTCTCGGACCCTCTTGGTCACCCGATGGTGACGAGGTGGCTTACGTTTCCTTTGAGACATCTCGTCCTGCCATTTACCGGCAAAACCTGCGTACGGGAGCTAGGGAACAGCTGACAAATTTTAAGGGACTTAACAATTCACCCGTCTTCTCCCCTGACGGCAACTCCATGGCTATGGTGCTCAGCAAGGATGGCAGCCCCGATATTTACCTCATGAACCTTGCCTCCAAGCGGCTTACTCGCCTCACAAAGCACTACGCCATTGATACAGAGCCTACGTGGATGCCTGACGGTCAGTCCCTTTTGTTCACCTCTGACCGTGGTGGTCGACCTCAAATTTACCGCTATGATCTTAAAACGGGTAACACCACGCGGGTGACGTTTGAGGGGCGTTACAATGCTCGGGCGCGGGTCGCCCAAGATGGTCGCAACGTTGCGCTGGTTCACCAGCAGGACGGGGCCTACCACATTGCTGTTCACGATCTAGTAACTGAGCGATTAACGGTCTTGACAACGACGAGCTTGGACGAAAGCCCCACCATCGCCCCCAATGGTTCAATCGTGCTTTACGCCACCAAGCGCAATGGACGAAGTATTTTGGGTGCCGTGGCCGTCGATGGCGGGGTAAGTTTCAATTTGCCGGCCCGAGACGGTGAAGTTCAGGAGCCAGCATGGTCACCTTATTTACCTTAAAGATGTAAAAATTGGCTGGAAAGAGCCGCCCGCGGTGGAAATTATCAACTTTAGAACCCTAGATTTGAATAAAATTACGGAATCAGCCAGCATTTTGCGAAAGGATGCGATACATTACGGGTTCTGGATTATCCAAACCATTTTAAGATAGGACGGACTCATGAAAGCACTTCCAGTAGCCGGCAAATTTGCCAGTATCCTTTTCGGTTCCCTGTTGTTAGTTGCCTGTTCGGGTAATGAGACGAATGACAGCGCAGCAGCTGAGGCCGCGGCCGCAGAAGCCGCCGCTGCGGAGCAGTTAGCAGCCGAGAACGCCGCTAAAGAGGCGCAGGCTCAAGCTGAAGCCACAGCTGCCGCTGCAGCTGCGGAGCAACAGCAGTTGCAAGAGGCGGCGATGTCCGCCGGTACAGTTTTCTACTTTGACTTTGACAGCTCGTCACTGACAGATGCCGCTCGAACAGCGGTTGACGCTCACATAGCGCTGCTACTAGCTAACGACGAAAGTGTGCGTCTTGAGGGTCATACGGATGAGCGTGGCACCCGCGAGTACAACTTGGCTCTGGGTGAGCGTCGTGCCAATGCTGTTCGCGATTATATGGTGGCTAATGGTGTCCCCAGCTACCGTATTGAAGGCATCAGCTATGGCGAGGAAAATCCTATGGCGTTTGGGTCTGGCGAGGCCAACTGGTCAAAAAATCGCCGTGTCGAGCTCAAATAAGGCTAGCCTCCATTGAAAAATAGTCAGACCAAGCCGGTTGTCATAGCCGGCTTTTTCATTTTTGTGTCCATCTCAATGGTAAGCCCTGGCGTTTCAGCTCAGGATTTTATCGACGTCGAGGCCGAGCGGGAAAATAACACTGCCGCTAGGGATGCAGGGGGCATCACAGGGTCAACTGGGCAGCCTACTCCAGTACAGGGTAGCGTCACGCCTTATGCTGGAGTTACCACCACTGCCTTACCCATTGCGAGCCGTGACAACAACGACGCAGTTTCGGTTAATGCGGGTGCTCTAGTAATTCAGGTCCAGCAACTGCAGGAAGAGGTGCGCCGGCTAAACGGTCTCGTTGAGGAGCAAACCTCTCAGATTAGGCGTCTTAAGGAACAAAGTTTAGAGCGGTACATTGATCTGGATCGTAGGCTTGCCGAGTTGGCTAACTCGACTGACAGCGGGCCTAATGGCGATGCTGCTAGTTTGACCTTCGGAGGTGTCACAGGCACCAAGCCGATGGCCACCGTCACTGATGTTCCCATGAGACCTGTGATTGAGCCTCCAGTGGCGGACGCCGCAGAGGAGTCTGCTTATCAAGGGGCCTATAGTTATGTAAAGGCGCGCAATTTTGCAGCGGCGGTTAACGCCTTTCAGGACTTTCTAAATCGTTATCCTTTAGGTGCTTATGCACCCAACGCGCATTACTGGCTTGGGGAACTCTATCTTGTTGTAGAGCCAACCGAGCCTGAACTTGCAAGACAAAACTTCAAACTGTTGCTCGATCAATACCCTGAGAATGCGAAGGTGCCTGATGCACTCTATAAGTTGGGTAAAGTGCATTTTCTAAAGGGCAACCGAGAGCGCTCCCGTGAGTACCTTGATCAAGTCATAAAGGAATACTCTGGACATCCTGCAGCGCAGCTGTCGCGAGACTTTTTGGACGAGAATTTTTAAACGTCTGGTATGACTGCGTCCATGGATTCAGAACTTCGCATTACGGAAATTTTCCACTCTCTTCAAGGCGAAGCACGTACCGTGGGATTGCCCACAGTCTTCGTGCGGCTGACGGGCTGTCCGCTAAGGTGCGTCTGGTGTGACACTGAGTACGCATTCTCTGGTGGTGAAATTTTAACCCTTGGCCAGGTGTTGTCGCAGGTTAAGGAATTTGCCTGTCCCCGGGTGTGTGTAACGGGGGGTGAACCTTTGGCACAGCCAGAATGTTTGGCACTGCTAAAGCGACTGTGTGATGAAGGTTACGAGGTATCGCTGGAAACTAGCGGGGCGCTGTCTATCTCCGACGTCGATAAGCGCGTTAGTCGGGTTATGGACCTCAAAGCCCCTGATTCGGGGGAATCGCATAGAAACCTTTGGGATAATATTGGCGAGTTAACCCAGCATGATCAGGTAAAGTTTGTTATCAGTAGTCGTCGTGACTACGACTGGGCCTGTTTTAAGTTGGATGAGCTTGGGTTACCTGGTCGAGTGGGGGACGTTTTGTTTTCTCCCACCCATGGAATACTGGCGCCTAAAGAACTCGCGGAGTGGCTGTTGAAAGATAATATTCCCGGACGATTCCAGTTGCAGCTCCACAAGCTGCTTTGGAACGATGCTCCGGGCCACTAAGGGTGGTTATCTTATGAAAGCGGTAGTACTGACCTCCGGTGGATTAGATTCTGCAACCGTACTCGCCATGGCCCATGCTGCAGGGCGAGAGTGTTATGCCTTGAGCTTTGACTACGGCCAACGTCATCGAGCGGAACTGATGGCGGCTGCTCGGGTGGCTGCCAGTTTTGCGGGCACGGTTCATAAGACGGTGAGCCTTGATCTGAGGGGCATTGGCGGTTCTGCACTGACCGACGACACGATCGACGTGCCGGTTGAACCTACCGAGGGTATACCCGTAACCTATGTACCCGCGCGCAACACCGTCTTTTTGTCTATTGCACTAGGCTGGGCTGAAGTTATTGACGCCTCGGAAATTTATATAGGCGTCAATGCAGTCGACTATTCCGGCTATCCCGACTGTAGACCTCAATTTATTGAGGCTTTTGGTGCCCTTACGGCGGTTGCCACCAAAGCTGGGGTTGAGGGCCATCCCATTAAAATTTGCACGCCCATTATTGACATGACCAAAGCTGAAATCATTGCTCGTGGCATGGCACTAGGCGTTAACTATGAACAAACCGTGTCCTGTTATCAGGCCAGTGATATCGGCATCGCTTGTGGTCGTTGTGACAGCTGCAGACTAAGATCTCAGGGGTTTTTCGATGCCGGTGTCCCTGATCCCACGCGTTACGTCTGAAGCTCAGGCAGAGGCCGCTGCAAGGGTCCTTTGCCGAATGGACGCAGCTGCGCGTGTTTGCCTGGCGCCGAGTCAGTCCTCGAAAGGCTCGAATATAAAACGGTCGTCAGCAAAACTTTTAAATTCTAATGCGTAATCGTTCGGGTCTCGAAAAAAAAGAGTCTTTTGCTCACCGGGTGTGTTCTCAAAACGAATATTTGGTTCCAAGACCCAATCGACCTTGCCCAAAAGGCGCGCTGCGAGCGCGTCAAAGCTTGAAGGCGTCATGACAACACCAAAGTGTGGCACCGGAATAGCGTGGCGATCCACGGGATTATGCCTTTCTGGAAGGGTTTTGCCGCCACAGTCGTGAAAAACGAGTTGATGCCCGTAGAAATTGAGATCAATCCAAGTCTCACTGGTCCGCCCCAAGCTGCATCCTAAAACGTCGCAGTAAAAGGTTTTAGTGGTGTTAATATTTCTACAAGGGAGGGCTAAATGAAAGGGCCTTAAAGAATGAGTCATCACAGTTTGCTTGCACTTTTTTTGAGAATAAGTACGATACCCCCCTCGCAGTGATAGCGCATTCTTTTTGGGTCGTTAGCTCAGTCGGTAGAGCAGTTGGCTTTTAACCAATTGGTCGCTGGTTCGAACCCAGCACGACCCACCATTTTTTTATTGAAGTTAGCGTGATTGCCCCCT
>CALKNZ010000013.1 GCA_938091995.1 uncultured Luminiphilus sp.
TCAACAGACTGCTCCCGTTTACTATCAAAGAGCTCCCAGCTGAGCTTTAAATTACCAGCAGCGGCCAATTCATATCGCCCAATGAGCACATAATCGCTATTAATGGCGCGCCAATCACGAAAATACAGCTCCGACCCGCGTGTGGGGTAACTCAGCATATCTCGTCGACTCACGGGGGAGAACTGGCCGCTGCGGGCAAGGTCAGAATCGATAACACGTGCAACATCCTCTGGCGAAGTACCGGGTCCTGACCAACCGAAGGGCACCACGGCAATCGGCGTTGGATTATCGACACCACGGGTAATTTCTATTTGGAGCTGGGCTAAAGCCGGCAATGTTGCCGCGCAAAGACTCAAAACAAAAATTCGCAATAAATAGGACATCAATACCTCAGATCTTCTGGACGGAAAATAAGTTGAAAACGACGAAAATCACGCTCAAATACCGCGCGTTCTAGTGATTTTACCTCAGAAAAACGCGCCACCTTTTCCACAGCATTCACCGCGCTGCTATCAAAGGCAACATTACCGCTGGATTCTAGTACCGTCACCCCCACGACATCGCCTGTGGGAACCAGGGCTATCTCAAGTACGGCAACCATGCTGTTGCGTGCAGAGGGGGGACGGGTCCAGCGACCGATGACAGCTTGCTTGATCAAAGCCGCCACCTGGTCACTCACAGATCCCACACTACCCGTTTGAGTCTGCGCTTCTAAAGCCAAAGCCGATTCAATATCTGTAAGGGTTTCCTGACTCAGTTGCTCCGGGGTGCGCTCGGGCTTCGATTGCTCCACCGCAGCTTCGGGCACAATAATTTGCTCGGGTACCACCTTTTCGGGCACCGGTTTGGGGGTAGGTTTGGACTCTGGTTTTGGTGCGGGCTTGGGCTTGGGCTTGGGCTTGGGCTTGGGCTTGGGCTTGGGCTTGGGCTTGGGCTTGGGCTTTAAAGTCTCAGCTGACACCAAGGTCGCCATAATAGCCACCGGCTCAGCCTTACGCGCTTCAATCGTCACCGGGCTTGCCCAGCGCACCATCAGCAAACCCGCAACGACAAGGTGTATTGCCAGTGTTAGTGCAACAGGCATTCCAAACCATGTCACTCGGTCAGAGAGGGTGCTCACGGGACCATCGGTTCTTCTGTGACCAGACCCACAGAGGGTGCTCCTGAAGCCTGCAAAGCCGACATAACCTCCACCACCCTGCCGTAGGGTACGGCGGTATCACCCCAAACTAATACCGGCTTGTCGGGATCACGTCGCAATACCGCGGCGACACGCTGTTGCACGGTCACCAACTCAAGGGCTTGTTTATCATTGCGACCCAAATTGATAAATAATCGCCCCGCTTTGTCTACCGACACAATGAGCGGTTCGCTGTCCTGATTTTCAACCGGCTCAGAGGCGGCATCAGGGAGATCAACTTTTACCCCTTGCATTAACATAGGCGCGGTCACCATAAAAATAATCAGAAGCACCAACATGACATCGATGTACGGCACTACATTGATTTCGGCAACCGCTCGACGTTTGCGCATACGCCTTAACTCGCGTTGCGCCGGGCGCGCTGAGCGTAAGTTTGACGCTGAAGAATTCCAGAGAACTCATCGACGAAGGTATCGTAACGATTAATCAAACTGTCAGACCGTGCGGCAAAGCGATTGTAAGCCAACACTGCAGGAATGGCGGCAAAGAGTCCCATAGCTGTCGCTATCAAAGCCTCAGAAATGCCCGGTGCTACGGTTGCCAAGGTCGCTTGAGTTGCGTTGGCGAGCCCACGAAATGAATGCATGATTCCCCACACCGTGCCAAATAAACCAATGTACGGGCTAGTTGACCCAACTGACGCTAAAAAGGGGAGATTCGCTTCCAGCCGGTCGCTTTCCCTTAGCGTGGCGACACGCATCGCGCGTCGTGCCCCCTCGAGTACAGCGTCTGCCTCAATATCCGACTGTTGAGACAAGCGCGAAAACTCTTTAAAACCCGCTCGAAAGATACTCTCAACACCAATAGGCGTGGCACCGTCAGCCAGTGCTTCATTGCCCTCTCGGTAGATTTGCGCGAGATCGACACCTGACCAAAAGTGCGCCTCAAACCCTTTCAGTTCGTCAGACATTCTTCGATACAACATGACCCGTTGAACGATCAAGTACCACGACGATACCGAAGCCAGCAAAAGAATCAGCATGACCGCCTGCACGGTCCCACTAGCGCCGATAATCAGCTCCAGAATGCCCAACTCTTCACTCACATGAACCTCCCTATTCTCATAATCCTACAAATCTCCAATTTGCTGGCGCATAGCGGCGGGAAGGCGGCGTGGCCGACCTTGCTCACGACTCACCAGTGCCAAAGTGATCTCCCCTGTAACGAGGCACGTTGCGTCTCGCAGCACCGTTTGCGTGAAAGTCAGTGTCGCCGCACCCATGCTTGTGATGCGCGCTGTCACCCTGATCGACTCGTCAAGCCGTGCAGGGCTGCGATAACTCACATTCGCCTGTGAGACAACAAACATAAGGCCCTCGCCTGGAAATGCCGGCTTGTCATAGCCGAGTGATCGCATGTATTCCGTCCGGGCACGCTCAAAATACTTCAGATAGTTAACGTAATAAACGATGCCTCCCGCGTCTGTATCTTCTATATAGACCCGCACAGGCAGTGAAAATTCCCCAGGGTTTGGAGACGTCACAGATCCGCATCCAGATCTAGAGGCAGGGAAGTGTCGCGATTGGTCCTAGGCATTTGCATACCGAAATGCCGGTAGGCCGCCTGCGTTACCATGCGACCGCGAGGGGTGCGCAGCAGGTAACCCTGCTGAATGAGATAAGGCTCGAGCACATCTTCCAAAGTACCGCGCTCCTCGGATAACGCTGCTGCCAAACTGTCCACCCCA
>CALKNZ010000014.1 GCA_938091995.1 uncultured Luminiphilus sp.
CTCTTCAGTTGGGCCTGTGGTTGACCCACAGCCTGCACCGACACACTCATTGTCCCCGACACTAAAAAGGCGAGGATCCAACGTTTCATGTCGCGAATGCTACTGTGCTGCTTTCTCGGGAACCCGGGCGAAGGGCACCAAAGCATTCGGTTGCGAATTGGCGGTCGTGCGCGCATGGTCCTGAGCATAGCGCTCAAACCGCTCCCGGGCCAACTGATTGTAGATTCCGGAAGATCCTGAGGATTCGGAAGCGACGGTATTTGTTGCCGGTGGGCGCGATGGCACAGCAGGGTTAGGCGCACCGAATCGCGCCTGCACGGGTGCTGCACCAGGAATAGGCACAACGCCACCGGGCACTGCAGTTGCCACAGGACTCGCTGCCGACCCCAAAGGCGATTGCCCCAGCAGCGTCTGGCCGCCAAGGACCATGGCGAAGGTGACCGATGCCGCAACGGCTAGAGAACCCAGAGGCCCCAATTGACGCCGCTTTGGCTGATTTTCTAGGGTTTGGCGCACAGCCTCACTGACATCAATATTGGGCTCGACCTGACCAGTACGCAAGAGCCCTCTGGTGAGTTGGATGCGTTGCCAGTGCGCCCTCGCCTCAGGGCTTTCGTCAACAGCCTTTAACACGCGCGCGAGATCTAACTCAGACCCCTCACCGTCTATTACTGCAGACATCGATTCCTTAATCGCGTCAGCTACTGTCATCCCCTGTTCTCCTTTACTCACTGCTCACACCGATACTTTCATTCGGCGCTAAAAGTATTTATTCACCTGCCAATTGCACGCGAACGCGACTATCGACAACTTCACGCGCCCTAAATATTCGCGATCGTACAGTGCCCACAGGGCATCCCATAACGTCCGCAATTTCTTCATAACTCAAGCCGTCAAACTCTCTCAAACTCAGGGCTGCTCGTAGCTCTTCAGGCAACCCTTCCAAAGCGGCCTGCACAGCTTGGGCAAGCTCACCACCGAAATAAGCATTTTCTGGCGTCTCTATCTCACGAAGCGCATCGCCTTCCTCGAAGTACTCTGCATCCTGAACGTCTGCAGTTGTAGCAGGTCTTCTTCCTCTTGCCACTAGGTAATTCTTGGCAGCATTAGAGGCAATTCGATAAAGCCATGTATAAAATGCGCTGTCACCTCGAAATTTTGGCAGCGCTCTGAAGGCTTTTATAAACGCTTCTTGGGTGACATCTTCGACTTCAGCTGCGTCACTAACAAAGCGTGCCACAAGTGTCGCAATACGACCCTGATATTTGAGCACAAGAAGATCGAAGGCTCGACTGTCCCCCCGCTGGGCTCTGACTACCAGTTGCTGATCGGTTTCCCGAGCTGTCACGTAACCGCCTTCTAAAGATTTTTGGCCAGCAGCGACAAAATTCATCGTAATATCCATCGCTTGCTGAGACTACTGTATCGCGCAAGAGTTCCCACTGCGCACTTCAAATCGTAAATTATTTGCATATTGTAAGATAAAAGAGGCTCCAATCAGTCCTTAATGCCATGACAGACAATGAAAATTACGATGTTTTAATCATAGGTAGTGGTGCAGCAGGCTTATCGCTTGCGCTGCAATTGCCACCCCACTATCGCTGTGGCGTGCTATCGAAAGCCCACATGGCCGCAGGATCAACATTTTGGGCCCAAGGAGGCATGGCAGCCGTTCTGCACGACCGTGATTCTTTCGACGCCCATGAAGCCGATACCGTGGATGCTGGCGCCGGGTTATGCCACGAGCCTGCAGTGCAGTTTTGTGTCAGCCAAAGCCGAGCCGTCGTTGATTGGCTCATCGAGCAAGGCGTCGTGTTTGACTACCGCGCAGATCAACCCGATGCAGAATTCAGAGAGTTTCATCTCACAATGGAAGGTGGCCACAGTCACAGACGCATTATTCATGCTGCAGACCGCACGGGTCGGGCCATCTCAGACGTGCTGACGCAAAATGCAGCGACAGCCGATAACATTTCTCTGCTGCCCGACTGCTACGCGGTAGATCTCATTAGGGTCGATGGCCGCTGTGTTGGGGCTCACGTATTGGACACTCGAACCCATAGCGTGAAAACCATAGCCGCCCGAGCCGTTGTTCTTGCAACAGGCGGAGCCAGTAAAGCCTACCAATACACCTCCAATCCCGATGGCGCGAGCGGTGACGGTATTGCCATAGCCTGGCGAGCCGGCTGCCGAGTAGCCAACATGGAGTTTAATCAATTCCACCCCACATGCCTTTATCATCCGAAAGCCAAATCATTTCTAATCACTGAAGCGCTCCGTGGCGAAGGCGCTCGCCTGTTATTACCCAATGGCGAAGCCTTTATGACCCGCTTTGACCCTCGCGGTGAACTCGCCCCTCGAGATATTGTAGCCAGAGCCATCGATCACGAGATGAAACGATTGGGGCTAGACTGCGTGTACCTAGATATCACCCATCGGACTCCGGAATTTTTGCGAAGCCACTTTCCTACGGTCTATGAACGCTGTCTCGCACTGGGGATCGATATTTGCAAGGATCGAATTCCTGTCGTGCCAGCGGCCCATTACACCTGCGGCGGTGTGGTCGTCGATCAGTTCGGCGCCAGTGACCTACCGGGGCTTTATGTGATCGGCGAAACCGCATGCAGTGGTTTGCATGGCGCTAATCGAATGGCCAGCAACTCACTCCTGGAATGTTTCGTCTATGCCGCATCCGCGGCCAAACACATCGCGGATACCGACCTCCCCGCCCCCAAAAAATTACCCGCATGGGACGACAGCCGTGTCCGTGTATCCGATGAAGGTGTCGTTATTCCCTATCACTGGCAGGCCTTGAGACGCCTCATGTGGGATTATGTCGGCATTGTGAGAAGCGATCGAAGGCTGGCTTTCGCTGCCAACGCGATCGAACTGATGCAAGTTGAAATTGCCGACTACTACGGCCAGTTTGTTATTACCAGGCCGCTATTAGAGCTCAGAAATTTAGCGGAGGTCGCCGCGTTGACAGTTCGCTGCGCTGCAGCAAGAAAAGAATCGAGAGGGCTACATTTCAATCGTGATTATCCTGAGGCGAATAGCGAGTCTCGAGACTCAATTTTGATACCGCCAGAACACCCTGCCTATCACAAGCCACAGGCAGACGACTTGCAATTACCTCGCTATGCATCGGCCAGTCCAAATCAGGACATTTAACGGAGCTTCGACAGATTATGTGCTCTGATCCGACCGGTAATCGCAGCCAGCACCTCGTCGGGTGGGGCCTCTCTACCCATAATCCAGTTGAGAATATCTTGATCCTCGTGGCCCATGAGTTGCTCGTAGTCATCGCGGAGTGATTGCTCAAGCTCTCTGAAGCAAGCATCCATAAAAGGCCCAAGTAATAAATCGAGCTCAAGCAAACCGCGCCTACTAGCCCAACGCATACGGCTATAGTCTTTATCTTCGGTCATGGTTTTCACTCTCGCTATTTGGGGGAGCTCCAATACGGCAAGCCACTCGGCTCGCCTGGAGATCGGCACAGGCTACAGTAGCGCAAAGCTGCCGCCACCACCGATTGGTTGAGCGCGTTGGAATTACCTAAAATTAACATACAATGGCCCCCGATACCGACCACAGGCCCTGACCTATGACAAACACCCCGCTCACGCCTTCTGATCCCGTGGACAACTTAATAAACGGATGGGCGCCCCTTGCCCACGAAGCATTGCTGCGGCTGGCCGGGCCTGATGCCTGTAAATTTCTTCAAGGACAAACCACCGCTGACTTTTCCAAAGCGCAGTCGCTTGATGTCATACCGGGTGCTTTTTGCGATGTAAAAGGCCGAGTCATCGCCGATTTTCGTGCGCTGCTCATCGACCCTGAAAATATTGTTCTCTGCCTGACCGAGAGCTTAGCTGACTTGCTATTGGCTCACCTCACCAAGTATTTGATGTTCAGTAAGGCGGAGCTTACGCGAATCTCAGCGTCCCCTTGGGGCGTAACCGGGTGTGACGCACATCGTGACTTTGGTATTGATGCTGTCAGCAATGGGAAAAATCGCGCCATAGCGCTGTCTCAGGGCTGGCTAATCCCCCTAGAGAGCCAGATTTCTCTGTTAATCGTTAACGAGAACGCAGATATAGACGCTAGCATCAACGATCAATCACTCGATCACTACACAGCTACTTGGCGTGCGCTGGGTTGTTTACGTGGTGAAGCTAGGGTTACAGCCGCTACGACTGGCAAATACCTGCCTCAAGATCTCAGCTATGATTTGGCAGGATGGGTCAGCTTTGACAAAGGTTGCTACACCGGTCAGGAGATTATCGCGCGACTGCATTGGCGCGGAACGCCCAAAAGGCGCCTGTACCACGGGACAGCGATGATGCCCTGCGCTTTTGAAGGCGCAAAGTTAATAAGCAGTACCGATGCTCGCGCGGTCGGTAGCGTTGTGAACGCGGCCAACCACGGCGGTGGTACCGTGATGTTGGTCGAGGCCGTTGAAAGTGCAGCCGGGAACAATGTGCTGATTGAAAAGACCAATCAAGAGGTCACGATAAGCGCTGCTGCGGTTGACTACCTTGCTGACTTTTAGAAGCTGCGAGGCGCTGTGCGGCAGCACAATGTTGCGTTTCTATGAAAGGCTCACATCGACCTCGCTAATTAGGCAATGACCAATCGACAGTACCGCGTCCGTGGCGCTGTAAAAAAGCATTGGCCTCTGAAAAATGGCCGCAGCCCAAGAATCCACGGTGGGCAGACAGCGGGGATGGGTGAGGCGCTGTTAATACGCAATGTGCACCACCTTCTAAGCTGCCATACTTTTTTCGCGCTTGCGCGCCCCAAAGCATAAACACCGTCGGCTCACCAAAATCTCGTACGGTTTTGACAACACGATCCGTGAAGGTTTCCCACCCCAGATTTTGATGTGAGCCGGCTAGTCCAGACTCAACAGTCAGCACGGCGTTAAGTAACAGGACCCCCTGAGCAGCCCAGGACTCTAGGCAGCCGTGGGACGGCCAGTCTACACCGAGGTCCCGCTGCAGCTCTTTGAAAATATTGCGCAGCGAGGGCGGAATGGTCACCCCCTTTCGCACCGAAAAACTCAGGCCGTGTGCCTGCCCTGACCCATGATACGGGTCTTGCCCTAAGATCACGACACGAACGGCTGCAGGAGGCGTTAGCTGCAGCGCGTTAAAAATTTCGGATCCAGGAGGATAAATAACTTTTCCCAGCGCTTTTTCGTCGCGTAAAAATCGCGAAAGACACTGCATCTCCGGCCCTGCTAAAGTGTGGCCAAGCGTCTCCAACCACTCAGATCGCAGAGGGGATCCCCGAGAGATAGGCTCCTGTGTGCTTTTGGGCTCTGAATTCATCGACGTAGTCCAGTAGACTCCAAGAAATTAGGGGCTGGCATATGAGGCCAACAGGCGACACAATCGCTGGGCAGTAGTTTTGGTGAGCTATGAAACGGGAAAATCCAGACAGCGCCACCCCAGTGAACCCTTCAGCGCGTATCATGGCGCTGAGGGAATATACTGGCAAGCTTTTACAACCTCGGCTGAGCCTCGTCGCCGAGGCCATGGCGGATCACCTATTTAATCTATCTACCAGCGCGAAGTTAGCGCCCGATCAAAGAACACAGGCTTTCGAGGCTTTTGCAGCGTTTAAATCCCGAAGTAAAGGTTTTGTTACCACAATACTTGCTGAAATCGATCTCGCCTTTGAAGACTTAGTTTCCGTCCTCCCGTCTCCTAACATTAACGAACAGGCGGTCGCTGAGCTAGACCTCAGGGATCTTAGGGCCTTTGACAATAGTTCTGCGATTGATGCGATTGTTCAAGCGGGCTCGGAAAGATACTGGCATCTCCTCGAATCTCTGACCTTGAACATGGGAACAATACTGGACACTGATCCAAAAAAGATTCGTCTCCCCTTTGGTTTGCGCGGTCTGGCCACAGCCTATCGTCGCAATGTTGAACAGCTGGGCCTGCCTGACTTCATCATTGCTGAACTTGATCGCGCCTTTACCCTCAACCTGCTCCCAGAAGCCGGCGCGCTGTACGCAGAACTCAATGCCGTTGTTGCCTCGGACAGCCACTTGCCGGCGACCGAAATTGACGCAACTTCTCCTGAAGTGGCGCCCAAACCGGTCATTAAAGTCGATGCAACCTTAACTGATCATGCACCCGTAGAACCACTGACACCAAGCACCCCCCTTGCCAATGGAGCCGCTGGCAACTCACGCCCATTAAACCCGCAGGATATCCCGATGCCGTCCGTCTCTAGTGCATCGCAGTTATCCAAGATGTCTCTTCAAACAAACACTTCGGCAGACGCGGAGGCTTTATTGGCGGCCTCGCCCCTAGAAGTTGTGGCGCAAGCGGCAGGTACCGCAGAATACTTACCCGGACGCGGGAAGCTGCCATTTAACCCAGTAGTCGACGAGGCGATGCTAGCCCGGCTTCGTCTACCTGCACTGCAGTCAGAGTCATCAAAGAATCCCTTGTCCGAGGCACAGCTGAGTGAGAAAGCCGATGAATTAGCGCTTAAAATTGCGGCAATACGACGAACGGGAAAAGGCGTCTCCCATTCGGAGCCTCTTATCAATCAGTTAGGTCTAGACAAACTTGACGCTTCTTTGCAGCCCTTAAAGGGCAGCGTGCAACTCATCGATAACCTGTATCAAACTATGTTTGACACGCTACCCCTCACCGAAAAGATCAGTCGAAGCCTAGATAATTTAAAACTCCCCTTAGCAGAGCTCTCGCTAACTGACCCTGCATTTTTTCAAGAACGCGAGCACCCCGCGCGTTTGTTAGTAGAGCGACTGAGTGAACTCAGCGCTCTGGCCCCTCGAAACAGTGCTAGAGTAGAACAAAAAATTGATGAAGCCCTGAGTACCATTCAGCGCGAATTCGATGGCAGCCTAGATACCTTTGAAAAAGCCCTGACCAAAATCAATAATCTTGCTGTGTCTATGCTCAAGCAACAGCAACGTAACATTCAGCGTCAGATCGCTGCTGAGGAGGGCAAAGAAAAACGCGAGCAGGCAGCCCAACAGGTGGAAACCGACCTTAGCCAGCTCCTCCCCGATGGGCTCATGCCCGCAAGTCTTCTGAATCTCATCGAATCCTTTCTGCGAGATGAATTGGTGCTGATCCAACTCCGCGAGAAAAGCTCACCCTTTTATGAGGCGGTCCTTGGCCGCATCTCACAAATCAATAAATCATTGCAACGCATCATGGAAACGGGCATCCCCCTAACGTCCGACGCAGCCCAAAAAATTGTTCGAGAAGTGCCCCTGAACTTGGGTGATAACTTCCTGTCAATTGAAACACAGGGAAGTCTGCAGCAGCTAAAACAGCAGCTAGGAGGTGGTGAACCTATTACTCTGGCAGCCTCTTCACTCCCTGAGCCAGAAATATTTACTGAGCCCCAATTCTCACAGCGTCTGGCACGACTTCCTAGACTTGAAAATTGGGTAAAGCGCGCCCATCAGCTTAAGCTAAAGAGTTGGATTTCTGAGGTCTCACCCAATGGCACTCCGCGAAATTTGCAGCTAATTTGGAAAAACTCCAACTCAACACGCTTTGCTTTTGCCAACGAACAGGGGTTCAAGGTAAAAGACATTAATCTTGTCCAACTCGCAAGGCAGCTCAGCACCCGGCTCAAACCATTGGCGCCTTCAGATGAGCTATCAATTATTGAACGAAGCGTTTTTCAAACCCTAGAAAAGCGCCAGAAAAGCCTGAGTAGGCGAGACGGCTCATCTCATTCGGTGGCACAAGCCCGCTCGGCGATGATTGATGCAGCTCAAAGTCATATTCGAAGAGCAAAACGGAAAGGCGTTACCAGCTGTGCGCTCGCGATAAACGCGCAAGATTTGGCGGGAGTCGAGCATGTCAGTGGCAAACTGGTTAACAGTAAGATCACCATAGCAAGCGAGGGCCCGTTATCCTCATCGACCCACGGCATCATCGTCATCACACCCAATTCCGAAGACTTGCGGACATTACTGACAGATAAAAGCAGCACGGCGCCCCCTACCGGCATTGGTATTGCCGCGATCGACGGACATATTTCAAGCGCCGAGTCGCTTTGGGTCAATTTAGAGGATATCGCCCAGCAAGGTCTCGCGACAGCGCCCAATACGGGAGTTGTGGCAGCTCCCGTGGAGCAGGTCAGCAACCTTGCTAGTGCGGTTCGCGAAACCTACGCCAGTCTTCAAGATGAAACGCCGGCACCCCTAATTACTTTGCGCCCCCTTCATCGGCGGACCATTGGCAATGAGGCTGTTTTACAAACACGCTATGAAGTTATGTCCGATGGTGTCGCAGACGGCAATCTTGGAGACCGCCGACAACGCTACCCATTGACCGCCCTCGCAATAGCAATCGATTGCTACAAGGTCAGTACAACTTGTCGCTATGCAGAATCACTAGTGGCTGAGGGTCGCACTCTGCCGCTGTTTCAACTTCGGGTTAGCACCGAGGCAGTAATGCATCCGGAATTCCTCGATTTTTTGTTGCATGAGGTCTCAGAAAGTGGTGTCGGGACCGACCGTTTGTGGTTTGAGCTGACCGATTCAGTCCGACTGCGTGAAGACGACGATGCCGCCTATTTTTGTAGCACTTTGCGGTCTATCGGCTGCCAAATTTCAGTGGCAGAGGTACATCCTAAACGCGGCAGCACTGCGGTACTGCAGAAACTAAAACCTCATACACTGGCCCTCGATAGCAGTCTTTGGCCCGTAGAACCAGAGGATCAACAGCTGGCTGCCCTGCACCAAACCATTAGTGATTTGCACCACCTTGTAGGAGAGCACGTCGTTTTACGTGATGACCACGATGGTGCTAGAGCTCAGCAACTGGGCATTGATTTTATTGAGACCTTTGAAGCTGAACAGCTTTTGCCCGAGCAGCTTAGGGACAGGTTACCCGCTATAACGCGCTAGTCCGCTTGCCCACACTGAGCTTCCGTGGGTACTCATAATGTTCAGTTTTTTTAATGGGGCTCACAAGGGTAAAGTGCCTCGACGATGAATGAGCCGCAAGCGTACAATAACCACACTATTGTAAGGGGGATACAGCCATGTTCCATCATAGTCTGGGTATTATGACCAAGCCCAGTGCCAGTTGGCGCCGCCTCGCTGAACTGGACGATACAAGTCAGTCATTGATGCTGCTATACCCCCTGATTTGGGCCATCGTACCGGCGTACGCCTGGTACATTGGCACCACCCAAATCGGTTGGACCATAGGGGTGGGAGGCGATGTTATCCGCCTCACCGAGAAAAGCGCCAGACTCATCAGCTTTCTATTTTATGGCGGCATGGTTTCCTGTGTCGTTGCCATTGGTTACTTCATCCATTGGATGTCTGAAACCTACGGCGCTGAGTCGTCATTTATAAAGGGCATCTTGATATCAAGCGTTTGTGCTACCCCCCTTTTTATTGCGGGGGCCGTAGGGTTTTACCCCGTTTTGTGGCTCGATATGCTCATTGGGGTCTTCGCAGTCTGTTGGTCAACTTATTTGCTCTATAATGGCATACCGATAGTCATGCAAATCCCAGAATCAAGAGGCTTTTTGTTTGCCAGCGCTGTGATTGGCGTGTCCTTAGTCATGCTGGTGTGTTTGCTCGTTGCGACCACTCTCCTTTGGGACTGGGGCGCGATGCCAGCGTTTACTGACTGAGGGCGTTGCCTAAAAACAGAAGAGCCCGAAACACGGGCTCCACAAAAGTTAAGCAGTTTATCTCCTGAGACTGAATCAGGAATACGTGGAATATGTGTAAAGCTGGCAGGTGCGGGGGCACAACGACAGCTTTGATGATTGAGGTGCATGAATGGCAACCGGTGCGGTCGAATCTTTACCAGTGACATACAACTACAAAGTGGTGCGTCAATTTGCGGTGATGACCGTGTTTTGGGGCATTGTGGGCATGGGCATCGGGGTTTGGATTGCCGCTCAGCTAGCATGGCCAGCACTTAACTTTGACCTCCCTTGGACCAGCTTTGGCCGATTACGTCCATTACACACCAACGCTGTGATTTTCGCTTTTGGCGGTTCCGCTCTATTCGCAACCTCCTACTATGTTGTTCAGCGAACCTGCCAGGCTAGGTTAATGTCCGACAGGTTAGCCGCGTTTACCTTCTGGGGTTGGCAGGCCGTTATTGTCGCGGCTGCGATCACTCTGCCGATGGGACTAACCTCGTCAAAGGAGTACGCCGAACTCGAGTGGCCCATCGATATCTTATTAGCGATTGTCTGGATCACTTATGCCATCGTCTTCTTCGGCACTATCATGAGGCGTCAGGTCGAGCACATCTACGTAGCCAACTGGTTTTTTGGTGCTTTCATCGTCACCGTGAGCATCTTGCACGTCGTTAACAGCGCAGCACTCCCCGTCACTATGACCAAATCCTATTCCGCGTATGCCGGCGCGGTAGATGCCATGGTTCAGTGGTGGTATGGCCATAATGCCGTTGGCTTTTTTTTGACCGCGGGCTTTCTTGGCATGATGTACTACTTTGTCCCCAAGCAAGCCGAGCGCCCAGTGTATTCTTATCGTTTATCCATCGTTCATTTTTGGGCGTTGATATCGATTTATATTTGGGCGGGGCCACACCACCTTCACTACACCGCCCTGCCAGACTGGGCACAAAGTCTAGGCATGGTCATGAGTCTGATATTACTAGCGCCCTCATGGGGCGGTATGATTAACGGCATCATGACGCTATCAGGAGCTTGGGATAAGCTTAAAGACGATCCAATCCTGCGGTTTTTAGTGGTCAGCCTTTCCTTCTACGGCATGTCGACCTTCGAAGGCCCAATGATGGCCATTAAGACGGTTAACTCACTGTCCCATTACACTGACTGGACCATAGGGCATGTGCACTCCGGGGCGCTGGGATGGGTGGCTATGATCTCAATCGGATCCCTCTATCACCTCTTTCCCAAGTTATTCGGCAAGGAACAGATGTACAGCGTCGCATTGATTAATCTGCACTTTTGGATGTCCACCATAGGCACGGTGCTCTACATTGCATCGATGTGGGTTAACGGCATCATGCAGGGACTCATGTGGAGAGCTTATAACGAAGACGGCACCCTAACTTACACTTTTGTAGAGTCTGTCGTTGCGAGTCATCCGGGCTACATTGTGCGGATGATAGGCGGACTTATCTTTTTCACTGGCATGCTGGTCATGGCATACAACGTGTGGATGACCACACGGCGTGATGTTGCCGTCTCGATAACACAACCAGAAACCGTTGTTGCGACGGTTTAAGGGGGGCTAACGCATGAAACACGACAAGATAGAACGCACCCCCAGTTTGATGATAGTTCTGATCATCGTTGCAATAAGCTTTGGAACGTTGGTAGAACTGGTGCCACTGGCTTTCTCAAAAAAGACGACAACGCCTATTGAAGGACTCGAGCCCTACTCTGCACTTGAACTTGAGGGGAGAGACATTTACATCCGGGAAGGCTGCCATACTTGCCATTCGCAGATGATCCGCCCCCTTCGCGCTGAGACCGAAAGGTATGGGCATTACTCAGTAGCCGGGGAGTTCGTTTACGACCGGCCTTTCCTCTGGGGTTCCAAGCGCACGGGTCCCGACTTGGCTCGCGTGGGTGCTCGCTACAGTGATGAGTGGCATCGAGCACATTTGTACAACCCAAGAGATGTCATTCCTGAATCCAACATGCCGGCTTTCCCATGGCTATTCAACGATACGATCGACGCAAAGACTACGCCCTTGAAATTAGCAACACTGCGCAAGCTGGGGGTCCCCTACACTGACGCCGATATTGCTGGGGCGCAAGATGCCGTTGAGGGGGTTCGCGAGATCGATGCCCTAATCGCCTATCTTCAGCAGCTGGGCACTCTGATACAGGCCCGTCGCTAAAATGGATATTAATGATCTGCGGGGACTCAGCACCCTTTTTATGTTGGTAACCTTCATAGGTCTTGTCGTGTGGGCATATGGTCGCAAACAAAAAAAAACCTTTGATGACGCCGCCAACCTGCCCTTTGCCGATGCAGAGGTTGCGGAGCGAACGCGCAGTGAGGTTCTAGACCATGAGTAACTTCTGGAGCGGTTGGATTATTCTCCTGACAAGTGCGCAATTGGTTGCTGCGCTGTGGATTTTACTTGGCAACCGTAAGAAGCCCACCCGAGAAATTAAAACAACAGGCCATCGATACGACGGTCTGGAAGAGTTGGACACACCCCTTCCTACCTGGTGGGTTTACATGTTTGTCTCGACCATCGTGTGGTCGGTAGGTTATCTCATTCTCTACCCTGGCATGGGTAATTACCAAGGCTTGCTAGGATGGACGTCAATAGATCAGTACGAAGTTCGGGTAGCCGAAGCTGACGAGCAGTACCGGGCAATGAGAGACCGCTATTTAGCGATGCCTGTCGAGGAAATCGCCTTTGAGCCCAAGGTACGCAAGATGGGCCGGCGCTTATTTGGCAACAACTGTGCCCAATGTCATGGCTCGGATGCCTATGGCGCTCATGGCTTTCCAAACCTCGCGGATGATGATTGGCTTTATGGAGGAACCCCAGAAGCCATTAAGGCAACACTGATCCACGGTCGACAAGCGGCCATGCCAGCCTGGCAAGCTATTTTGGGTGATAGCGGTATTGAGGAAGCCACACAGTACGTACTGTCTCTTAATGCACGGGAGGCTGATTCAGGCAAGGCGGCGAAAGGTGCGCAACACTTTCAGGCTTATTGCGCAGCCTGTCACGGCGCAGACGGCAAGGGTAATCAACTCATGGGCGCCCCTAACCTGACCAATGGCATCTGGCTTTATGGCGGTACGGCTGATCAGATAGCGCATACCTTGCGCAATGGTAGAAACGGAAAAATGCCGGCATTCAGCGACACCTTGACAGAGGATAAGATACATATTCTAACGGCCTGGGTTTATGGGCTAGGCCGATCGTCCAGCACCACCGCAACAGCCGCCAATCTCTAAAACGTAACCCTTGAAGATCCCAAGCCATGAATAGCCAACACGAAGACGTGATTGCGGTTGACGCTATCGCACCGGCTGAAGTGGGCGAGCTCGACAAACAACAGCGCCGTGAAAAAATTTATACCCGCGCCATGGAGGGCTACTTTCAACGGCTTCGTTTGTATACCGGCTGGCCCTTACTGCTGGGTTACTTTGTGTTGCCATGGCTAATGCTTCGCGATCGACAAGCCGTGTTATTCGATCTGTCGGTACGCAAATTTCACGTCCTGAATTTGACCTTTTGGCCTCAGGACCTGGTGCTGCTAGCGTTTATCTTAATTATCGCGGCTTTTGCTCTATTTGCTGTCACCGCGGTCTGGGGTCGTTTGTGGTGTGGCTACACCTGTCCACAAACTGTTTGGACAGCCATTTTTATGTACATCGAGCAGCGCTTTGAGGGCAGTCGCAACCAGAGAATTAAACTCGATCAAGAGCCGTTGTCATGGCGGAAATTACGAAAAAAAACGCTGAAGCATTGTGGATGGGCTTTGGTTGCTGCTTTGACAGGAGTGACGTTCATTGGCTACTTCGTTCCCATCCGCCAATTGCTACCTGAGCTCTTATCATTTTCTGCAGACCCCGGTGCCCTGAGCTTCGTGCTGCTCTTCAGTGTTGCCACCTACCTCAATGCAGGGTATTTGAGAGAAAAAGTTTGCACCGATATGTGCCCCTACGCAAAATTTCAGTCGGTGATGTTTGATAAAAACACTCTGGTCGTTACCTACAATGCCGAGCGAGGGGAACCCAGAGGCTCCCGAAAACGGTTTGGCACCAAAGATCCCCATCAGGGGGACTGCATAGATTGTGAGCTCTGTGTTCAGGTCTGTCCTACCGGCATCGATATTCGCGCAGGGCTACAATACGAATGCATCGGCTGCGCGTTGTGCATTGATGCTTGTGATTCCATCATGGCGAAAATGGGATCACCCAAAGGATTAGTGAGCTACACCAGTGAGAACGCACTGGCCGGTCGCCAAACCAGAGTTTTAACCCCCAAAACCTTGGGTTATGTCGCAGCACTGGTTGTAATGACGACCCTATTTAGCCTCTCCCTGTTCAATCGGAGTAGCGTAGAGCTCAGCGTTTCGAGAGATCGTGGCCAACTTTTTCTACCCGCACCACAAGGCTTAATCGATAATGTCTACGAACTTCACCTGACTAATCGCAGCGACCAAATTGAGACGTATCGCATTGAAGTCGAGGGAATGGCGCAAGTCGCTATACTCGGCGGTGATACGATAACGGTACTCGCGGGCGATCTGTTAGAGTTTGGCATCCGACTTCGAGCTGATCCCAAGCTTCTGCCCCTGCCCGGCACTCCAATTTTATTTCGAGCTGTATCAACAAGCTATGCAGCTGACACTGCGGAAGCGGAATCTCGATTCATCCGACCGACGCTATGACGGATACAAGACCTTATGCTGCCTTGGTATAAACAATTTTGGCCGTGGTTTTTAATTCTCTTACCGGGGACGGCCGTCATCGCCACCCTATACACCGTGGTTATTGCTAATCAATATGCCGATGATCTGGTGGTGGACGACTATTACAAGGAAGGCCTGGCAATCAACCGACAGCTCGAACGGCAAAATCAGGCTAAGGCGCTTAAGCTAAAAGCGCAGTTCAGTAACCAGCAGCGCCAGCTGGATATACAGATAGAGGGTTTACTTGAAGCCCCTCAACTGAGACTTCTACTGTCTCATGCCATGGAATCTGACCAAGACTTTGTGGTGCCGGTAAAACGACTTAGCCAGGGACACTACCGAGTTTTATTGCCAAAATTGCTAAGGGGGCGTTGGCATTGGACTCTCGACGAGGGTGTCAGTAGTAATTGGCGACTCGATGGCGATTACCTCTTTTGAATGTCGAACCTAATGCTGCCCAATGCTTTCATTGTGGTGAGCCGCTGCCTATTGACGCGACTTTCTCGGTTCGCATAGAAAATACTGACCGTGCCGTATGCTGCCTAGGGTGCCAAACGGTCGCCAATATGATTTCGGGAGCTGCCATGACGGCTTTCTACCGACAGCGTACCGACTACCCCCCCACAGCTGATCCACAAAAAATACAAACCGCCGACTGGTATAACGACAAAATCTGGCTGGAAACCTTTGCGAAAGTCGACGCCAAGCAACAAGAAATTCCGCTTATGGTTACGGGCATGAGCTGTGCTGCCTGCGCTTGGGTTATTGAGCGTTTCGTTCAGGATCGGGCAGAAGTGCAGTCAGTCCATATTCAACTAACGCTAGGCAAAGTCACCATCAACCTATTACCCGACAGTACTGCAGCTCCAGTTATTGAGGTGCTACAGCGCTTAGGTTACACGGTGCAACCGTGGCGCGTTGACTCTCGATTGCACCAAATGCGCGAGGACTATCGACGGGACTTACGGCACCTGGGAATTGCCTTTTTGGGTATGATGCAAGTCGGAATGTTTGCGATCGCACTCCACGCCGGCGCACTACAAGGTATTGATGCGGATCTTCAACAGCTACTGCGATTAATGAGCGCACCGCTAACCCTTTTTGTGCTGGCCTACAGTGGACGCGAGTTTTTTCAGCGTGCTTGGCAGCATCTCAAATACCGCACGCTCATTATGGACAGTTCCGTAGCCCTAGCGCTGATTCTTGCAACATCCGCCAGCCTCTGGGCCACCCTAAAAGGCGGAGGAGAGACTTATTATGACTCTGTCACGATGTTCGTATTTTTTCTATTGCTGGCACGATTTTTAGAAAAAAGACTCCGCGACAGGGATCTGATCCAACTCGTACAACTGGCTGATGAGTTACCAGAGTTTGTCGCGGTCTTACGTGATCAGCAGTGGCAGCGGCTCCCCAGGCAATCCGTGCAACCCGGAGAAACCATTCGTGTCGCCACTGGAGAAGCCATCGCTTTCGATTCGCGAGTCACCTCAGGAACATCCATTATTGATGAGGCGGTGTTCACGGGGGAATCACTTCCTAGAACCGTGCAAAAAAATGACGTGGTATTTGCCGGTACCGTCAACGAGGGATCGAGTCTCGAACTCACGATAGAGCACAGCTTCAGTGAATCTCGCCTAGCAGTGCTAGCGCAGGACATCGATAGGGCGCGAGCCGAGAAGCCTGCTCACCTACAGATAATCGATAGATTCGCCGCCCGCTTTATTAGCGTCGTATTGGTGGCTGCGGTCATTACATTTATCGCCTGGTGGAATATCGAACCTGAAAGAGCGCTTTGGGCGAGTATTGCTGTTTTAGTCGTCGCCTGCCCATGCGCCTTATCACTGGCAACCCCTGCAGCATTGACGGCAGGCAATGCGTGGCTAGGACGACGCGGGATCCGTGTTCGCAGTGAAACCGGACTACTAGCTGCCGCCGCTGCCGACCATATTATTTTTGATAAAACGGGCACGCTCACCGAGACTCAACTTGTGATCTCAACGATTCGTACCGCTCAAGGGGTTGATATCAATACGGCAGTGAACACCGCAGCCGCTTTACAGCAGTTCAGTAGCCACCCAGCCGCTAGACCGTTCCATCATCGAGAACACAACACCGCCGTTCGCAATGTCGAAATCATTGCAGCACAAGGTGTTGAGGGCTGGAATAGTGAGCGCAATGTGAAATTACGTCTTGGTAACCTGTCTTTCTGCCGCCAAATTGCACCCGGGCTACCGGATAGACCCGATGACAATCATTACTGGATTGCACTCGTTGAGGACGGTCGCTGGCTCGCATGGATAAGTTTGTCCGAGAGTTTGCGGGCAGGGACAGAAAATTTCATCAACGAACTCAAACGAGAGGCTCTAGGGATTGAAATTTTATCCGGCGATACGCAGCCTCGTGTAGAAAACATCGCATCGGATTTAGGGCTTGCCTTCACCGCCGCCTTAAAGCCTGAAGAGAAGCTCACCGCACTTCAAGACCGTCAACAAGCAGGTGCCACGGTGATGGCCATTGGTGACGGCCTCAACGACGCCCCGCTACTACGTGCCGCTGATGTTTCAGTAGCTGTCGCTGGCGCCACGGCATTAGCTCAAGCCCAAGCCGACTTTGTCATCACTGAGGAAAACACCGACCAGTTATTAATGATTCGAAAGGCCGCCCATGCCACTCGTCGCATCACTCGGCAAAATTTATTGTGGGCGGCCGGCTATAATTTAGTGGGACTGCCCCTCGCCGCACTGGGTTTTGTACCACCCTGGGCTGCAGCATTAGGCATGTCAGCCAGTTCGCTATTGGTGGTCCTAAATGCCTTGCGATTGCGTCGACTTAAGGATTGATACTTTGGACAGTCTCTATTTACTGATACCCATCGCACTCGTGTTTGTCATCATTGTTGCCGCCTTACTCATCTGGTCGATCAACCGAGGCCAATATGACGATCTGGACAACGATGCGTGGCGTGCCTTAAACGATGATCTGACAAGCAACTCGGCGTCAAAAGCTGACAATGACCGCAGCTGAAGCAACCAGTGCTCTGCTCCTTGGGCTCGCAGGGGCGGGCCACTGCATGGGCATGTGTGGGGGACTGGCATTGGGCTTTAGGGTTCCTGAGAACCGACGATGGAGTTTCCCTGTCGCGTATCATGGGGGACGTCTGCTGGGCTATGCCTCGATAGGTGGCTTCATCGGTTCAGTGACACTACTGCTACCCATTACCGATTGGACCTTGTACCTGCGAATTATTGCCGCATTACTGCTAATAGCTGTGGGCTTACATACGCTAAAACTCTGGTACGGCATCACGGCGCTAGAAAGGTTCGGCGGCGGCGTTTGGCGAGCTATACACCCAATGCTGAACGCATTTCTGCCGCCAAGACACTGGGGACATGCCATGGCCATGGGAGCGCTGTGGGGGTTCATGCCCTGTGGACTGGTATACAGCGCACTTGCCTGGAGCACAGCGACCGCTACAGGGCCTTTTGATGGCGCACTCCTCATGGCCCTGTTCGGAATGGGGACACTGCCAGCCATGTTGGGCACCACTTTAGCGGGTCAGCAGGCCAATAAGATCATGCGCCACGGTGTCTTTCGCAATCTAATGGGGATAACCCTCATTAGTATGGGGGCCTGGAGCCTCTGGCTTGCCAACCCCTTTACTGGACACGATATAACGTCGACTCAGCACAGTCCGCATCAGAAGCTCATGCCACACTCATCAGATGCGACTGATCATCCCCCTAGGCCATCACCCCAGACAAGCACCCCAGACCAGCCGGCGAATACGGTGCACGATGATGCTTGAGCGTAATGCAGACTCAGGCAGCATAAATACAACGGGGGCGGTGATACTGGCGGCCGGCTCGGGTAGTCGCCTGGGACACCGCCCTAAATGCCTTTTAGAACTCGATGGGGTCCCCCTTATCCAGCGGCAAATTAGGGCCATTAGCGCCCTGGGGCCTATAGAGATCGTCATTGTTTTAGGGCATCACAGCCATCTCATTGCGCCTTTTTTATTAGATCAACCGGTAACCACAACGTATCAACCCAGTGACCACCATCATCAGTCAGATTCAGTGCGTCTGGGCGTTTCGAAACTCTCTCCACAGGTACGCAACGTCCTAATTTGCCCCTCGGATTTACCCTTACTGACTACCAAAGACTATCGTGCCGTCTTTAATACGTTTCAACAGCGCCCCCCAACCGTCCACTTTGTCGGGCCGGAGGTGGACGGCATTCCTGGCCATCCGGTTATTTTTGACGGTGAAATCAAAGATCAAATCACGTCGGGAAACAAAACCTTTGGCTCAGGCGCATGGCGTCAAGCCCATCACGCGCACAGCCTACGCTGGCGTTCCAACAACACTCACTTTATTCGTGACATTGACAGTGAGGAAGATCGCACCCGATTCGAATTTGAAACACAACGTCAGCTGCGATGGCCTAAGGCTTAGGGCTTGGGGCTTGGGGTTTGGAGTTGAGGGTTGGGGCTTGGGGCTTGGGGCTTTGAGCTTTGGGCTTCGAGCTAAGCCCGCTACTCAGCGGTTGGCCACGCTTACAATAAGGCACCCATTCATTTTAGCGTCGTCTGTCGGTCAGAGCCCTTTTTTGCTATTACGACGCAGAGACCTAAAATTGTCGAATAAAATAAAAGCAAGGCCGCACCATACAATGAGAAATGAGGCCAGTGTCACTGGGGTTATAGATTCACCCAATATTGTTTGGGCAACCACCAGCTGCAATGAGGGCCCAAGGTAAGAGAACAGGCCCACTGTGGACATGGGTAAAATTCGAGCCGAAGCAACGTGTGTCAGAAGCGGTACTGCGGTGAGTGCCCCAGCACCCAGCAGAAATAGGTCTGTGCGTAAGCCGTATTCGAAAAGCCCTCCTCCCTGGTGCAAAAGGAGCCACATCGCACCAACGGGCATCAGGAACAGCGATTCCATAAACAGCCCCTGAATCGCATCAGCCTGAATGTACTTACGAATGACGCTATAAGTGGCGAAAGAAATCGATAGTGTCAGGGACACAACCGGCAGCGTACCCACAGCCACTAACTGAACAGTCACAGCCAGCACCGCCAGCACCATGGCAATCTGCTGTGGCCGGGTGGGATGCTCTTTGAAGACAAGAACACCCGCCATAGCGGTCAGTATGGGTAACATGAAGTAACCCAAACTAGCCTCAGTAGCGCGACCGTTGGTGACAGCGAAAAGGAACACACCCCAATTGATGGATATCAGTAGTGCCGCCAACGCGGTGAACTTCAAAGTGTGCCAGTCTTTAAGCAACAGCAGCGTTGATCTAAAACGACCGAAAGCTAACAGGACCAGTAGAACCGCAGGCAATGTCCAAACGCCCCGATGTGCCAAAACGTCCAGTGGCGGAACGGGTTTTGTTTGTATCCAGTACAGTGCAGCACATCCCCATACTGAGTTAGCAATAAGAGCCAGTAAAATACCCAAGCGATTTTGGGAAGCCGTCTTCGTCACGTGTTCAACTCCAATACCGTCAGGATCACCATACGCAACGCGAGCATAGTGACGATCCATTTAAAAACAGCTTCAAATTTCTTTTGGGGCACATACTGTCGACAACGTGTACCCAACCATGCACCCGCGACAACTCCAATACTCATCGCAGTGATCGTTAACCACCAAACATGAAAAGCAAATCCTAATAGCGCGAAAGCGACAGTGCGTACACCATGGTTGATGGTCATATAAACACCCGTATTGACCACCAGCCATTCACGCTCTGTATTCATACGGTTCAGTACAGCCGCCCCCAAAGGCCCGGTTGCCCCCGCCACCATACCGAGGCCCGTCTGATAAACCCCCAGGGCAAATAAGGCCGAGGGGCCATTGGGTAGAAAACGTTCCACAGGCAACCACACGACCAGCAAAATGACTAAACCCGCAACCGCAGGCAATACCGTAAAGCTAACCAGACCGACAGCGGGGCTGCCAATCGCCGCGCCCACCAGGCTTCCAAGAGTCAGTGGCAGTAGCAGCTTCAAATCTGCGTAACGAAAAGCAAAACCCACCCGCGCCGCATTACTCATCAATTGCACAAACGCGTGCACTGGAATAATGGCTGCTAGTGGCATCAAACCGGGCATCACCAGCATAAGCAACACCCCTCCACCCAGACCGATTACCGCAGTCATTAGTGAGGTGGCAAATCCCGCAAGAGCCAATATGATTAAATCCACGAAACATCCCTACGATTTCTCACTCACCTTCCACAGCGGCTTGCCGTCAACATTGCCATGAATAGCCCCGGTCATAACTCGGTGAAGGCACTGCGCGGGGCCGCTAGTGTACTCGCTTTTCATCCCACGGTTTCAGCTGCCAAACGCCGTGTACAACGGGGTTCAAAGATTTACGCTGGGTATTGCATCTTGGTGTTGCCACTTAAAGTGCCGGGAACTCAAGAGATCCTCGTAACAGCGTATGGGGGTTTGCTCGTACCACTACTCGACCAGAGACAACTTGGGTTTGAAGTGCTCCTATTAATCACGGGAAGCGTCAGATCCTTTTTGACATCAAAGGCCCTCTTCAAGGCACAGCCACAGGCTGTCGGCGGGGAAATAGAGCGCTGTTTTGACACCGGCAGCGCTAGGATCAAAAGCCTCTAACAGCGTGCGATATCGCGCTAACTGCGGCGCATAATGCTGAGCCTCTCGTGCCAGAAATTGCTGCTCAGTTTCACTGACATTAGGCCGGCTCGTTTTGTAGTCGATCAGCCAGCGACCCCCCGTTTCAGCATCGAGAAACGTACGATCGATAATGTGTTGCACCGGCGCCCCCTCTGCGCCGGGTGACATAAGAACTAACTCACTATGAGCCCCAGCATGCTGGCCGAGAATCCAGCGTCCCTTCTCATCTTTGAGTGTTGTAGAAATCATTATCTTTGCATCAGCCATAGCGTCTGCCAGTGCTTTGCCTTGAAGACCACCATCAACAAGGCCAAATTTCAGGGCTCCCAAGATCGACTCATCGACATCAGTTGGAAGCACTGAGCGCTGACTCAACAATTCCAAAGCCCTATGAACGACGACACCCACAATTCGCTCAACAAAATAGCTACCCGTCTGCATCAAAGCCGACGACTCACTATCCGTGCCTAGTGGGTACTGTGCCGCTGGGACTAAGCCACTGCCAAAGTGCTGCGCTGTAAAGCTAGACAAGGGCAATCGCCAAAGGGGAAGCGCGGGCGTGCTTAATTCTCTATCATTGAGCTGTTCCTCTAGCGATGTGCCACCCACTGGAGGGGAATGCTCCACACCCTCACCTGACAACGCGTCGTGAAGAATACCCAAGGGAGTCCCGTTCCCGGGCCAAGTTAGCCGAGTTCCATCTACACCATCAATCTGTCCAGCACCACTTAACCACACGCGGAAACGTGCGCGTGTTACTCCCACATAAAGTAACCGGCGCAACTCAGCCGCGTCCCTGCCTTTTTGTAACCAATTGAGATAGTTGTACAAGGTAGGGCCGTTTTTCTGTCGGTCATCAGCAGCAATGAGCAATCGACGCTCTTGTGCCTCTGTATGAAAATGCCAGCGCAATAAGGCACGATGATTACCCCGGGTGCCCTTATGAAGAGCTGGCATGAATACATAGTCAAACTGTAGGCCCTTGGCTTTGTGCAGGGTCATAATTTCAACGCCAGACTCGGCGTGCTCGTGGCTTGCATAGAGTTGATCCAGAGCACTTTCTAGCCAATCAGGATCAAGCCCGATACCTTCGGCATCTGCTCGGGCGAGCAAATCAAAAAAACTGGTCGCGTCGGCTCTTCCCTGAGCCGTCAAAGTCGATGCCGCCTGCAGCTGCAACCAAATTTGCTCTACCCAAACGCGCAGAGACAGTCGGTCCCGTCTCGTCTCAGCCCAATCTAAAGCCGCCTGCAGCGATCCGGCTCGGGCAGCGGCGTTTGTATCGAGCAACTCCGCTGCCTGACCAAGAATTTTGCGCAAACTGAAGGGTCGCGATTGGTCTTCAATGAGTCGGTAGATATCGGGTAATCCTAAGCCACAAAACGGTGCCCTGAGCAGAGCCAAAGCCGCTATCTCGTCTGCCGGATTAGCCAACCAGCGGCACAGCGACAAGAGATCCATGACCGCCGCAGAGTGCTGAATCTTTTTGAGGTCTCGCCCTAGGAAAGGTACCTCATGGTGCTGAAGCGCTGCGATAATGGGTGCTGCGTGACTACGCGCTCTTATCAGAACAGCGATCGTGACCTCAGGTTCGTTTCGATATATGCGGGTGATTTCCTGCGCTATCCAATCAGCCTCCGCGGCGCCTGAATCATCGGCAAATAAATGGGCCTCTACGGCATTGCCCTCAAGGGCCGCATGAACAGGCACAGCAGGCGTATGACTCACCTCACCGCGCTCTGCGTGACTGACCTTAGGTAATACTTGAGCAAAAACACGATTCACCCACTCAACCACCCCAGCTTGTGAGCGAAAATTCTGTGTGAGTTCGAGAGATTCGAGCGGCAAGTCACCGATACCCGAGGCTTTTGCTTTGAGAAATAGACCCACATCGGCATAGCGAAACCCATAGATAGACTGCATGCCGTCACCGACAATAAAAACCGTTCTTGGTGATGCGCCGGTGGCATTATGCTCGTGCCACCCGCGGGTAAGCTTTTCCAGTAAATCGAATTGCTGTGTCGAAGTGTCTTGAAATTCGTCGACTAAGAGATGTGTTATTTGATAATCAAGACGCAGCGCGAGGTCTGTGGGCTGCTCATCTGATCCCAGAGCCTGTGACGCTGCCAGCGCAACATGCGTAAAGTCCACCTGTCCCTCACGCTGAAAGACTAAAAGAAGTTGCGCCTGCAACACTGGAAGCAGGCGAGACAGACGCAAGACCAACCCCCAACTGGTGTCATCATCTGATATCACCGGCAGCTCGCGCAACTCAACTAATGCCGCGGGCACCGGCCGTTCATTCATGTCTGTCAGCAAGCTCTGCAGGCGTGCTTTAGCTTCTGATTTTGCGGGGAATCCTATTTTGACATTAACCCCCCCAGGTTTACGCCATGTGTTGGTATTTGTCAGCAGCATATCTGCAGCGTGCCGCCAACTTTCAAACCCTTGGTAATCGGCGCTTAAATCCACCTCAGATTTACCCAGTTCGTCAGCAGATAACTGAGCTAACGCCTGTAACTCATCACTACAAAACGCAAACTCAGCATCAAGTCGACGGACAACCGACTCAACTAATGCCTCAACAGTGGCCTGCAAAGCACGACCAGCCTCTGCCGGCTCGGCATGTTGCCCAAGGCTATTGCCCCAGTCACCCCGCCTCGCCAAAAGTGCAACCAGCAGTCCACGCAGGGCTTCCCAATCGTTGTTGAAGTGCAACAACAAGCAGCGCAAGTCATCGCCCACCGGCGTATCGCTACCAACCGCAGCAAAAAGCTCAATCACCGCTTTCTCAAATAGCGGTTTATCCCGCTCAGTGATTTCAACGGCACCCCCTAAGCCGCTCAATATGGGCATTTGACGGGTAAGATCAGCGCAAAGACTATCGATCGTACGCAGATTAAATTCTTCTGGCGCTAGGGACCAGTTACGATTGTCCCCATGAGCCAGCACTGCCAAAGCCAAAGCACGTGTTTGCTGCTCGTGACTTGCCTTGACCTCAACGCCCCGCCGGGCCTCGTCGAGCTTACTCAGCAGTCGCTCACGCATTTCAGCTGCAGCCTTTCGGGTAAACGTCATCGCCAGTACCTGTTCCGGGCGATCGACCGTAGGCAGCAGTGCTAAAATGCGTTGCGTGAGTAATTCGGTCTTGCCAGAGCCCGCTGGTGCGGTGACACAAAAGCTGCGTGTCGGATCCAGAGCCGTCAACCTAATCTGCGTGTCACTAGCACTCACAGGGCACCCTCCTCTAGATCAACAAGGGTGTCTTCAGATAACTCGCGACTCTGAGCATATCGACAGACACTTCCCAGTGCGCAATATCGGCAGGCCTGAGGCTGAGGGTCAACCGCAGCATTGCCTCGCAAAAAATCTTCGGCCAACCCCTCTAATCGATTGCGCCAGATAGCTCTCAGTGCCTCCCAACTTTCTAAAGACGCGGTTTCATAGCGCTTAACTTGATCTTCTACAGGTATTTCCTTGCCTCCAAGACCCAGCGCCTCGCCCAAAAACACGTACTCGACACCCTCTTGATGTACCCGTCCGAAGGCTATTCCTTCGACACTGTCATTGAGCAGGGCATATAAAGGCAATTGGGCGTCACTGGGGCGCTCTCCTAACCAACTTGAGCGCTTGACGCTGCCGGTCTTATAGTCGATCACCACCTCTCGACCGTCATCTAGTCGATCGATTCGGTCGGGTCGTAATTTTAGCGTTAAATCGCCCAAGGCCAGCTCATGACTGCCCTCTTTCTCAACAACACTGAAGTCACCGACGCGCTGCGCCTCAAGCGCAAGCCAGCTTTGAAGCAAGGCGACAACACGCTCAATTTCAAGATCGAGACAAGCACTGCCAACCCGCTTTCTGATATTTCGGTGCTGGCGTTGTGCGCGGCTCTCCAAAGACTGTACGGCCCTCTCGGTTGACTCCTGCACCAGTGACTCAATTTGAGAGGGTGCCGTTACACGCAAGCTGGCACTGTCTTTCAACACCTCCCAGATAAAGTTCAGTGCATCGTGAACGATGTTGCCACGCTCTGAAGGCGTCAGTCCAAAAGCCGGAGTAGCCACATTTGCAGGGCCTAGTCGATGCGTTACCCATGCTCGAAACGGACAATTAGACTGATTACTGATAACGCTTGCACCACCCCCCCATTGCACCTCAGCGCCTCCCTGAGCAACATTACTCTCGTCCAATGATTCCATCGGTACCGATGGGGGCCAGTGAAGGGGGACCTCATGCACGATTAGCGGATCATCTGGAGGCACTGTATGTGCTAGCTGACTCGGCAGTATTTCTAGACCTTCCTGAACACTGCCGTAACTGGCCCTGACATCACCATGAGTAGACCTCAAGCTGTTAAGTAGCGCCCTTGCAGAAGCCTCAAGCGCCACGCTATCGCTCGTTAACAATCCTAACTCCCGTTGCAGTCGACGAGGCAAAAAAGGTAATAGCTGAGGCCTTTGGGGTAGCAGGCCCGATTGCAAACCGCAGATCCACAGGGCATCGAATTGCAGACCAACCACTTCTAGCGGACCGAAGACCTGTATCGCGGTATCCTCAGTCTTAGGCTGAAAAACCCGATCATCCAGACAGCTTTCCCAAAGCGCAATGAGCTGTTGAAAAGATAATTCGCCGGTAATTGCATCCTGCTGTACCAGTTCGTCCAATGCGACCTCCAAGCGTTCGAACTGCTGGTACTCCAGAGAATCAAGGGCACCCCGACCCGGCCACCGCCAGTTTTTCAGGACATCACGAATCACATCGAGCCAGTCTGAAGGCAGTCGTTTTCCTCGCGTACTTCGATCTGAACGAAAGACTGCCAGCACACGGGTTAGATGTGATTCCGGGGCCAAAACTTCAGCCAAATGATTCAAATCGCGCTTATCAATATGCTCGCTGGCCAGATCCGTACAGGCCTGACGCAACTTCAGCAATCCTGCGTCGTCGAGATCTTCACCCCCATTCAGAAAAGGCGATCGTAACAATGCCAATACCTCACTTCGCAAAAGGCTTGCCCCATCATTAGCACTCGCAAGTCGAAGCGCCATCAAGGCATCACGAAACATAGGCGTCTTAGATAGTGGCATACCTGAGGTGAAGTTGACCGGCAGTGCGGCATAACGTGACCCGAGACAATCAAACTCTTGTCGTAATTGGTATTCGAGTTCGGGGCGATCACGGTTGAAGTCTAAAAGCACAATAGCCGTGCTCCCCGCGTTGTCGCGATACCGTTGGGCTGCCCATTTAGCGACGGCCATCGATTCCGCTCGTCGATTGGGAAATTTCTGGGTCGCCTGAGAAGAAAAAATTGCCGTCTCGGGTGCCGTAGGCGCATGGATAATCGCCAAGTGACTGAGTGCCTGATGGGTCAAGGGTGGTAGCTGCAGAACATGGCAGAGCACTACGGGGATTTTTGATTGAACAGGAGCTGTTAACAGGTCGCGATAAATATCGGCACGGGTCGCCCAGGCATTATTTGTCAATCGCGCGGCAAACTCAGAGCACCATCGATCGAAAGTAGTGCAGTCAGGATCAAAGCTAAACTGACTCCGTTGGGCTTTGTCCTCAGGATCGCCCCCCCACAACAGCCACTGCTGGCGTGCTCGCAGCGCTTGTTCAGCAGCCGCCACGGGTTGAATCAAACTAAAATCAGCTCGTTTTTTCTGATCGTCTTGAATGACCTGCATCCAAAGCCGTCGCTCTGCAACGCGGCCCAGAAGCCTTCGGGGCGGCAAATTGCCTGACTCTACCTGCTCACGCCAAACAGATTCCAACCAGCCGTCCACAGGATGGATCGCTGGTGGCCGAACAACCGTCGCACCCTCGCTAATTTGCTCCTCAACTACGGCTTGTATCATCACCCGGGAAAGTCGCAGTCCCGGCGTTAAAAATACGGTGCCGTGGACCAAAAATTCTCTAAAAGGTGTTAAGTCAACGGCCGCTTTCAAAGCAAAACTCCAAGTTTTATACAAATCATCACATGACGCTGAATTCTCAGGCAGTTAGAATCCCCAGCGTATTGGGCATTGTCTATCCACATTGCCGTTTCCGAAGCTCTCTTAAATATTTCAGGCAAACTAGCATGTCCAAACCTCATGTCCACAATGTTAACGTTGCTGCCCAGAAAATTCTGGTAGCACCTGCCGCTTTACGCGACATAATCGGCGTCAATGAGGCGCTACAAGATCGGGTGGCCAAGACTCGAGAGGCCATCGAGAACATCCTTGATAGAACAGACCACCGACTCATGATTGTCGTAGGCCCTTGCTCTATTCACGACGTCGATGCTGCGATGGAATATGCGCATAAACTTAAGAATGTCGCCCAGCAGGTCGACGATACGCTGCTTTTGGTCATGCGAGTCTATTTTGAAAAACCGAGGACAACCGTAGGTTGGAAAGGTTTGATTAATGACCCCCACCTTGATGATTCCTTCGATATTGAAGCAGGACTAACAATCGGGCGTTCACTGTTGAAGGATATTCAACAACTCGGCTTACCTACGGCCACCGAAGCACTGGACCCCATTACCCCACAGTATCTACAAGATCTTATTAGCTGGTCGGCAATCGGCGCTAGAACCACTGAGTCTCAAACCCACCGTGAAATGGCGAGCGGCCTGTCCTCAGCCGTCGGCTTTAAAAATGGTACCGATGGTGGACTGGAGGTTGCGGTCAATGCCATGAAGTCCGTGTGTAATCCACATCGATTTTTAGGCATCAACAGCGAGGGAAAGGTGTCGGTCTTTGAAACCCGAGGAAATCCCTACGGCCATGTCGTGCTGCGAGGGGGCTCAGCAGGGCCCAACTACAACAGCCATCATATTGCGCTTTGCGAGGAGGCGCTCGAACAAGCCGCTCTGCCCACCAATATTATGGTCGACTGCAGTCACGCAAACACAGAAAAACAACCTGAGCGGCAACCCCTGGTCGCTGAAGACGTTACAGAGCAAATCGTTGCCGGTAATCAGTCGATTATTGGCTTAATGCTTGAAAGTAATCTTAAAGCTGGCAACCAGAAAATAACGGCGAACCTTGAAGACCTTGAGTATGGGGTGTCAGTCACCGACGGCTGTATCGATTGGGCAACTACTGAAGCCCTGCTTTTGGATATCGCCGACAAGCTTCGCGACGTCTTACCAAGGCGCATACAGGCTTAAAAGCCGTTAATAGGTGAACACCTCGTTCATTATTTTGCAATGGCCTAAAGCATACCCGCCCCTACGCCGCCGAAAGGGCTCTAATGGGTGATGGGCCTTTTGCTGGTTTAGTAGTACGCCTGACTTCGATCGGAGTGATCGGTAACGTCTCGCACACCGGCAAGGTCGGGCACTTGTTCCAGCAGGGTTTTCTCTACCCCATCCTTCAAGGTCATGCTAACCGCGCTGCAGCCCTGGCAGCCCCCTCCAAATTTGAGAATCGCGAATGCGTCATCGGTAATTTCAACCAGAGACACTTCTCCACCATGAGCCGCTAGCGAGGGATTCACTTCGTTATAGAGCACGTAGTTGATGCGGTCTTCAACGGGGCTGTCGACATCGACCCGAGGCATTTTCGCATTTGGCGCTTTAATGGTCAGCTGCCCGCCGAATTTATCTTTGTTGTAGTCAACCATCGCGTCCTCTAAAAATGGAACGCTGCGCCCTTGAAACCATGCCTTAAAATGACCGAAATCCTCTTCGACATCACCCTCCTCCATATCACCTTCTCGGCAATACGCAATACATGTTTCGGCCTTCGGAGTTCCGGGTTGGTTTATAAACACCCGCACACCCAGGGCATCTTCCTGTTTGTTGAGCAGTTCTCCAAGGTATTCCCGAGCGGCTTCAGTAATCGTAATCATGGGCTTTCTCGTCCATAAGATCGGTGGGCTTCAGTGACAGGGCTAATAGTAACCGACTATCGGGGTGGGTGAATACAACGGGGAGATTAAGACCATAAATGGGTCTTGGGCTTATATATCAATTTATTTTGATATATCATTAGCTCCCACTTTAAATTATTTTATATAACTCAATATGCGTCCACCGCGATTCCCCAAATACAGTCAAGCCTCAGCCACCCTGCTGATCGAGGCGCTAGAGCAGCGCATTATGCAGATCGATGGTGCTATGGGCACCATGATTCAAGAGCAGGCACTGACTGAGGCTGACTATCGAGGTGAACATTTCAAAAATCACGCCTCTGACCTCAAAGGCAATAACGACCTATTGACCCTGAGCCAACCAAAGATCATTTCCGGCATTCACGAGACCTATTTAGAGGCGGGCGCTGATCTCATTGAAACCAATACCTTCAATGCCACCGCCACTGCTCAGGCTGACTACCAACTTCAAGCCATAGTTTGGGACCTCAATCTAAAAGGGGCTTTGCTGGCACGAGCTGCAGCCGATAAATTCACGCTAAAAACTCCTGATAAACCCCGATTTGTCGCCGGGGTACTGGGGCCTACGCCGCGCACGGCTTCTATTTCACCAGACGTGAACGATCCTGGGGCGCGCAACATCACCTTTGATGAACTGCGAGATGATTACCAAGTTGCGGCTGAGGCGCTTATTACAGGTGGCGTTGACCTTCTAATGATCGAAACAGTTTTCGACACCTTAAATGCTAAGGCTGCGTTATTTGGCTGTCGAGAGGCCATGGACAAGCTCGAGGTGGAGCTGCCTTTAATGGTCTCTGCAACATTTCCTGACACCAGCGGGCGTCTGCTATCAGGTCAAACCGCCGAAGCATTTTGGCATGCCATTGCTCATGCCAAACCGCTCATCGTCGGCAGCAACTGTGGCCGCCGATTCCGAGAGGTTAGACCCTTTTTGGAGGAGCTCGCAAAAGTCAGCTCGTGTTATTTCAGTGCGCATTTGAATGCAGGTCTGCCCAATGCCTTCGGTGACTACGATGAAACCCCTCAGGATATGGCCACTGATTTCAACGCTTTTGCCGCACAAGGCTTTTTAAATCTAGCCGGGGGCTGCTGTGGCACAACACCGGAACACATCCGCACCATCGCTGAAGCTGTCGCTGAACATCCTCCAAGGGTTCTACCCGCTCTTCCTAAAGATACCTACCTCAGTGGCTTGGAGAGCTTTTCCTTTACTGGCAAAAACTTCGTCAATGTTGGTGAGCGTTGTAACGTAACCGGCTCGGCGCGTTTCAAAAATCTAATTCTCGACGATCATTACGAGGAAGCCCTCGATGTTGCACGAAAACAGGTCGAAGATGGCGCCCAAATAATAGACATCAATATGGACGAGGGCATGCTCGATGCAGAGGCCGCGATGGTGCGCTTTCTCAATCTCATTGCCTCAGAACCCGACATAGCTCGCGTGCCCATTATGGTGGACTCCTCAAAATGGAGTGTCATTGAAGCGGGACTCAAGTGCATTCCGGGAAAATCGATTGTTAACTCGATAAGTTTAAAGGCGGGTGAGGCAGAATTTTTACAACAAGCCTCGCTATGCCAGCGGTACGGTGCCAGCGTTGTCATTATGGCATTCGATCAGGATGGTCAAGCCGACACCTTGGAGCGTCGTCAGGAAATTTGCCGACGCAGCTACGAGCTGCTGCGAAATGAGCTCGACTTCAACCCTTTCGACATCATGTTTGACCCCAATATTTTTGCCATCGGTACGGGTATTGAAGTGCACAACAATCACGCTGTCGACTTTATCGAGACCACGCGCTGGATAAAAGCTCATCTTCCAGGGGCAAGAGTTTCCGGCGGAGTGTCAAACGTCTCCTTCTCTTTCCGCGGCAACAACCCTGTGCGTGAGGCCATTCACTCAGTCTTTTTATACCATGCCATCCGGGCAGGTTTAGACATGGGTATTGTTAATGCAGGTCAGCTAGCCGTCTACGATGACTTACCCACCGGCCTTAAAAACGCTGTCGAAGATCTCGTGCTCAATCATCGCGATGATGCCACCGAACGGCTTTTAGAACTTGCCGAAGCGTATCGCAGTACGGGTAATCGCAGCCGGGTCGAAGATTTAAGTTGGCGCGAGGCACCCGTCGCCAGCCGCCTACAACACGCCTTGTTAAGGGGAATCACTCAGTTCATTGAAGACGATGCTGAGGAAGCTAGGCAGCAGTCGGCACGCCCCATCGACGTCATCGAAGGCCCTCTCATGGACGGTATGAATACCGTGGGCGACCTGTTCGGCGAGGGCAAAATGTTTCTGCCACAAGTCGTCAAATCTGCTCGAGTAATGAAGCAGGCGGTAGCGTATCTGCAACCTTTTATTGAAGAGGAAAAATCCGTTAAAGCGAAAAATAACGGAAAAATCTTGCTCGCTACGGTTAAAGGCGATGTTCACGACATTGGCAAAAATATTGTCGGCATTGTGCTTCAGTGCAACAACTATGAAATTATCGACCTCGGTGTCATGGTGCATTGCGAGGATATTCTTAGAGTCGCTCGTGAGGAGCAGGTTGACATCATTGGGTTGTCTGGGCTGATTACCCCCTCGCTAGAAGAAATGTCCCAGGTTGCCCTAAAAATGCAGCAAGAAGGATTCCAGATACCCTTAATGATTGGAGGGGCAACCACCTCTAAGGCACATACTGCGGTGAAAATTTGCCCCGGGTATCAAAACGACGCCGTCGTTTATGTCCCCGATGCCTCCCGTAGCGTCAGCGTGGCTAGCCAACTGTTAGGCGACTCAAAAGCGACGTTTGTTGAAAATATCGCTCAGGAGTATGTCTCGGTGCGCGATCGAGTCGCTCGCCGGAAAAAACGCAGTGCTCAACTGACCTACGATGAGGCCGTTGAATCTGCTTTCCCTTGGAGTTGGGACGACTATCAGCCCCCAAAGCCTAGTTTTTTGGGTGTAAAGACCTTGAGGGATTATCCCATTGAGAACTTAATCAGCACCATTGATTGGACCCCCTTTTTTATCACCTGGGATCTTCACGGAAAGTATCCGGCCATCCTTGAGGATGAGGTGGTTGGTGAACATGCACGCCAGCTATTTGCTGACGCTCAAACCATGCTGCAACAAATCGTCGATGAAAACTGGCTGCAAGCCCACGGTGTTGTTGGGTTCTGGCATGCTCAGCGAGTTGGCAGCGACGATATTCGATTGTTTGACGAAGGGGATACACCCATAGCTGACTTACATTTTATGCGTCAGCAACTGCAAAAGCGTGAAGGCGAAAGTAACCTGTCTTTGGCCGATTATGTGGCGCCAGAACAGGGACCTTCCGACTGGCTGGGGGGCTTCTGTGTTACCACGGGCCACGGTGTTGAGGAGCGTGCCAAAGCGTTCGAAGCCGTCCATGACGACTACAATGCCATTATGCTTAAAGCACTAGCCGATCGCCTCGCCGAATCCTTTGCAGAACAACTCCACCGCGAGGTTAGAACAAAGTATTGGGGCTATGCGCCAAAGGAAGTCCTTGAAAACGCAGATTTAATTCGCGAGAAATATCGGGGCATAAGGCCAGCTCCAGGCTATCCTGCCTGCCCGGATCACACCGAAAAAGCCACGTTATTTAACCTATTAGACGCTGAGAAAAATTGTGGCGTATCACTCACTGAAAGCTACGCCATGTACCCAACCGCAGCAGTCAGCGGCCTATACTTCTCGCACCCGGAGTCGCGTTATTTTTCAGTCGGTAAAATTGGCCACGATCAAGTGGCGGCATTAGCAGAGCGCAAAGGTGCATCGATCGATGACCTGAACTACTGGTTGGCCCCAAATATTGACGCGGCCTAGCGCAGGCTTGAGGTATAAAAATCGAGACGCCCGGGAGTCTAGCGGGTTATCTTTGGCGCTTACAGCCTGCGCATTACTGAGAAACTGATATGACAACGTGTGATGAGGACTCCCCCACGCCTCGGGCCAAGCTCTCCTGGGTTAACCTGCTGCAAAGCCTATTCGCGGCGGCGCTAGGCGTCCAAAGTGCTAAAAACCGCGACCGAGATTTCAGCAGCGGCAGTCCTGGCGTCTTCATTGCTGCAGGTCTGGTCTTTGCAGCGCTATTTGTGGGTAGTCTGGTGTTGTTGGTGCAGTGGGTTGTTGCGCGTTGACGCACACTCAGGCGGGCATACTACTGAGCCAAAACACTACCCAAGTGACCACGACTGACACAATAATGACAGCGGCCAGGCCATCTGCAGCCCCGTCAGACAAATTGCTTTGAGACATCGTATATTTCCTTTCCAGTGGAATCGAATGAGCCACAAAACCGCGGCGGGCGTATTCTGAAAGAAATAGGCCCGCAAAGCAAAGCCAATTGCTCATTAATCGGTGATTGGCCAGAGCCCTACTTGGGCAATACTTTAACGCAAGGACCTACCTATTAGGTAACACCTCAGGGGGAGCTCTATGGATTTTGGCGGTATTACGTTTACCTTCGCTGCCATATTTTTGGGCGCGGCTGTATTTGCCTCGATCGCACTATATACCCGCCAACCCATTATTATTGCCTATATTATTTTAGGGGCTGCTATGGGTCCTTTCGGCACCGGTCTGGTGAGCAATACTGCCTTGGTCAGTGATGCTGGACATGTGGGGATCATTTTTCTCTTATTCCTGCTTGGCCTCGACATGCAGCCTAAAGCACTCATTAACAGTATGAAGAGCTCGAGCTGGGTCGCGCTGGCTAGCTCGGGGATCTACATAGCCCTCGGCTATGGAATTAGCCGTGCGTTTGGATTCGAACATAGCGATGCACTATTAATCGGGGCCGCGCTGATGTTTTCGTCCACAATTATCGGCATCAAGTTGTTGCCAACTACGGTTCTACACCACAAGCATCTCGGTGAGGTGCTTGTAGCCTTACTACTCTTTCAGGATCTCATCGCTATTATTGTACTGGTCTGGCTACAAAGCAGTGACGCAGGGACCTCCGTTATGTGGTCCCTCGCACGCCCTTTGATTATGCTGCCCCTATTAGCCCTAGGCTGTTGGACAGCAGTTCGCTTCGTACTTGTTCCTTTGATCGCACGATTTGATCGCTACCACGAGTATATTTTTCTCCTATCGGTGGGCTGGTGCCTCGGCGTAGCAGAACTGGCAGTGCTCATGGGGCTCAGCGCCGAGGTCGGGGCTTTCATGGCTGGAGTTGCCGTCGCAACCAGTCCTATCGCTCAATACATTGCCGTGAGCTTGAAGCCGCTTCGGGATTTTTTTCTCGTTATTTTCTTTTTTTCTGTGGGCGCTCAATTCGACGTGTCGGCCCTGCCCAATGTTGCCGCGGCGGCCGGTGTTTTAGCCCTGAGCTATTTGTGCCTTAAGCCGCTGGTCTATCATCTGCTGTTACGGGGCGTCAGCGAATCCCCAAAACTGGCCTGGAACCTTGGGTTTCGGCTGGGACAATGCAGCGAGTTCGCCTTACTCATCGCTGTTGTAGCCCTAGAATCGGGACGTCTCAGCCCTGCCGCCCATACGCTAATTCAGGCCACCACCATTTTGACACTTTTAATCTCGAGCTACTTGGTCGTCACGCGATTCCCCACGCCCATCGCCAGCAATGACGCACTGCGTAGAGACTAAAACGCTTGACAGATAAACATCCACTCCGCCGAGGCGAAGTGGGCTGTCTAAAAGTATCACTGATTGCGGGCCCGTTTGGGCCCAGCCAGAAAAGCGCGCTACCTGTTACAGGTCGTAACCGCGTTCATCATGGAGCACCAAATCAAGCCCGATGGTTTCTTCATCACTATCAACTCGCAAACCGACTAGGGCGTCTACTACTTTGAAAAGAATCCAACTCACCACCAAGGTGTACACAAAGGTTGCGCCGACACCTGTAGCCTGAACGGCAAGTTGACCGCCGATGCTACTAATGCCATCTGAAAAGCCATTGCCACTAAAAATGCCGAGATTAGGCGAACAAAAAACGCCCGCCAACAAAGTGCCCAGAATACCGCCTATGCCGTGCACTGGAAAAACATCGAGGCTGTCATCAATTTTTAGGCGGTTTTTCAAGGTGATGGTGGCAAAGTAGCAGACCACACCCGCGGTAAGCCCAATCACAACGGCAGCTGCCGGACCCACCGAGCCCGATGCCGGTGTAATCGTACCCAGACCCGCAACCATGCCAGTGACAATACCCAGCACTGAGGGCTTACCGTGGCGCAACCACTCCATGGCCATCCAGGCCAATGAACCGCAAGCCGCAGACAGGTGCGTCACCAACATGGCCATAGCAGCACTTTGGTCCGCCGCTACAGCGGAGCCCGCATTAAATCCAAACCACCCCACCCACAGCATACCGGCGCCTGTGACCGTCATTGTGAGGTTGTGAGGGGGCATCGCCACGGACCCAAAGCCTCGACGAGGCCCCATCATGATGGCAGCGACCAAGGCGGCCACACCCGCAGTAATGTGCACAACGGTGCCGCCGGCAAAATCCTGCAACCCCATGGCGCCTAACCAACCGCCGCCCCATACCCAGTGGCAAATGGGTGCGTAAACAAGCAATAGCCAAGCCGTACTGAACAGCAGCAGGGCCGAAAAACGAATACGCTCGGCGAAGCCACCAATAATCAGAGCCGGCGTAATAATGGCAAAGGTCATCTGAAACATAACGAACAGCGCGTCGGGGATTGACCCATTGACACCGTCAATATCAATACCCATAAGCATTAGGTTGCCAAGATCACCAATCCAGGCACCCTGCTCTACGCCGGCGGATCCAAAGGCAAGGGTGTAACCCGCTACAAACCAGACCAGGGACATGAGCGCCGCCAGAGCAAAACACTGCATGAGCACCGACAACACATTCCTAACTCGAACTAATCCACCGTAAAATAAGGACAGGCCGGGCAGGGTCATGAACAGAACCAGAGCCGTTGCTGTCAGTATCCAAGCCGTATCGGCAGAGGAAATTTCCGCAGCCACTGCGGGTATGGGTATAAGAAGGCTAAATAGCGCCAAAAAGGCTGATTTGCGAAGCAGGAACATTTTTTTTATCCACCACAATAGTTACGAAGACCCTCATGATGCCATATCCTTGCGACAGCGCCACTAGAGCCTTACCCTACCTCCACAAAAAAATGCTCATAACATCGCTTTGACTTGGAATCCGCTATGCTTCGCTCAATCAGCCTCTTGCTTCTGATCATCTCCAGCATTATTGCTCAAGCCCAAGATGTAGCGGGGTTGGAAGCCACCAGCAATTCACGTTCCGTTATTCTTATCATTGGTGATGGCTACGATGATCAGCACGTCACCATGGGACGCAATTTTTTTGTTGGGCATGACGGCGAGCTGGTTATTGACACACTTCCAGTCCGTTCAGCTGTTCAGGTTCAAACCGTCGGTAAAGACTCCGACTGGGTTTACGTGGCAGACTCAGCGAATACCGCTACAACCCTGGCTACAGGTATTACGACGCACATGGGCAGGGTCGGCACGGGCACAGAAGATCAAGATCTAGAGACCATTGCCGAGCGCGCAAGTGCCGCAGGTTATAAGACAGGCATTGTCAGCTCCAGCTCAGTCACCGATGCGACACCCGCAAGTTTCATGGCACACGTCGCCAGTCGAGGCTGCGAAAACCCGGACATCATTTTGGGTGGAGAGCTCTACAGCGTTGATTATGTCGGCTGCCCCCAAGATGCCACCAGCAACGGTGGACCCGGATCAATCGCAGAGCAAATTATGAGCGCATCGATCGACGTTGTGCTCGGCGGGGGGCTCATGCACTTCACCACCAGTGATCCCAACTCGGGGAAGACGGCCCTAATGATGGCCGAAGAGCAGCAGGTAACCGTCGTCACTAATCCCGCTATGCTCGCCAGCACCGCGACTACGCAGCGACTAGTTGGATTGTTCGCTGAGGGCCACCTGCCCGTTAGGTTACAAGGCGTTAATGGACGGGGCGCGGAACAGCCCGACACCAGCACGCTCAATAAGATAGATTGGCGATTGGGCAGCGTGACCCAACCAGACCCCATTACCTGCGAACCCAATCCCGCCTACGGCAATACCCCATCACTAGCCACCTTAACTGAGGTTGCTCTCGATCATCTCAGTCAAGACAACGAAAAAGGTTTATTTTTAATGGTGGAATCTGCGTCTATAGACAAGCAGAGCCATCTCCGAAACCCCTGCGGGTCACTGGGTGAAATCGCACAGCTGGAAGAAGTTGTCAGCGTGGCCCTAAGCTATGCAGAGCTCCACCCAGAGACCCTGATAATCGTCACTGCCGACCATGCCCAAGCGGCTCAGATCATCCCCGAGCCCAGCCTCTATGCCGAAATCCCAGTGCCTGTTTACTCCCCCGGCCATATCGCGCGCATTACTATGCCTGACGGCAGTTTGATGACCGTTAACTACGCGACCAATAGCTTCGTTTCAGAGGAGCATACCGGTGCCAATGTCCCGCTGTTTGCCAATAGTGTGGGGGTTGGGCTATTACCTGCGTTTCTTCGCCAACGCCAAGTCCACGATGTCATGGCCACCTTCTTAGGCCTCTAGTACTCACTTAAGGGCGAGCAACAGCCCTTCTTGCAGCCCACTGGAGTGTCAAAATGAGCCTTACAAATATTAACGGTCACGGGGTCTCCCGCATCTGCCTGGGAACCATGACCTGGGGCGAGCAAAACACGGAACAAGAAGCTCACGCTCAAATTGACCATGCGCTTGAACAGGGCATTAACTTTATAGATGCGGCAGAAATGTACCCGGTTCCTCCCCGCGCTGAAACACAAGGGCAAACCGAAGCGTATATTGGCAGCTGGTTTGCCCGTACCGGGCGAAGGAAAGACTGGATACTTGCGACTAAAGCGACAGGCCCCCGTGAGGAATTTGATTTTTTACGCGGTGGTCCGCGCTTTACCCGTGAACATCTAGTAGAAGCAGTGGACAACAGCCTAAGACGTTTACAAACCGACTACATCGACCTGTACCAGCTACATTGGCCAGAACGCAACACTAACTGTTTCGGGGTTCGGGGGTATACCCATAGACCCGATTCTGAGCCCGACTGGATTCCGCTCGAGGAAGTCATGCGCACTCTCGAGATGCTCATTCAACAGGGCAAGATCCGCGGCTATGGCCTCTCTAATGAGACCCCCTGGGGCGCCATGACCTTTTTGCACACCGCTGAACGCGAGGGTCTCCCCCGACCTCAATCAATTCAAAACCCTTACAGCTTATTGAACCGAACCTACGAAATAGGCCTCGCCGAGATTTCCCATCGGGAGGATATTGGTTTGCTCGCCTATTCTCCGTTAGCCATGGGGCTACTGACAGGTAAATACCGCGACGGCGCGCTCCCCCGGGGGTCAAGACTAGCCCTGTTCAAGCGTTTTGCACGTTACGCATCGGCACCGACCTGGGAAGCGGCTGAGCGCTACGTTGCCTTGGCTGAAGCGCATAATTTAAATCCAGCACAGATGGCGCTGGCTTTTGTGAATAGCCGACCTTTTCTTTTATCGAACATTATTGGCGCCACTAGCCTGGAACAACTGGGGGTCAATATACGCAGCCTCGACATTGTGCTGTCGAAAGAAGTACGCGATGGCATCAAGGCCATTCATCAGGCTCTTCCAGACCCGGCCCCTTAAGGCGTCGAGTCGATAACCCCAAGCCTAAATTTAAAGATTAACCCAGCTATTGAGGGCTCTCAGGCGAAAGGCAGTACCGCGATAACTCAAGATCACGCTGTTGCTCAGAATTTCCTCGACCTTAAGCCCATTGACCTGCTGGCCCTCGCGCAGCACCCTGGCGTTCAACGTCACCTCTGACTGCCCCCCCGACCGCCAATCGTGTACCGTATACATGACCGTCGGAATCGCATTCTTTTTTTGCTGGGATAAATTTTCCAACAGGGGTGTAGCATGCGCTATCAATGCGGGCTTTCCCAATTCAGCCTGCACCCGCTGCACCACCGCTGCAAAATCGAGGGGCAAAGCCTCTGTTGCCGAGGCCGCGTTACCTTCGTTGCGGTTGGGCGTTGTCAGTATCTCCGAGGAATCAGATTGAGATTCCAGCACCGCTCTTGCTTTAGGACCTTCGTCAGGGCGGGTTACCGACGGGGAAGGTCCGCCTAGATCTTTAGAAACGGACGGATTCCCAGCGACTTCCGCAGAGAAAGCACCCTTGTCGGAAATAGCACTCGACGAAGGCACACCATTGTCAAATTCAGGCTCAGCTTCAACATTTCGATACAAGGCTGCCACCTGAGCACTGCCCAACGCTGTGTCACTGGCCATCGTGAGGGTCGACTCAGGGTCAGGCTTTGATACCTGCGGCAGGGTCTGTTGCTGGGGCTGCTGCCGCGTTTTTACAAGCGTTTGGGTTTGAACCTCGCCGGTGAATGCTGCTTCTGTTTGATACGACGGAACCTCTTGCCGAAGAGGGAGTAAATATCGACTAATCAGAGCCCCTAAAGTGATCGCTGCAATAAGCCCAATGCCCAGAAATAATCTTTTGAATCGGTCATGATTCAGAGAGGGCATTACCACAGCTTCATGGGTGGTATCGATTGACGGCACCGCTGCAGGCTGATCATCCTCCTCTCGAGAGCGTTTCAAAGCATCAAGAATCATCGACATATCAACGCGCCTCAGTTAACCACTGTGCGCGGCGTAGTGCCCCATCGGGGGTTAAGCCTTTACCCAAGGCATCGTTCAGTTTTATCAACGTTTGAGCCCCCACTACGCCATCGGCAGTCAGCCCACTCTGCAACTGAAACAACCTAATACGTTGTGCCAAGGCTGGCGTAAAGCGCTGTTTGGCAAGGGGCTCGGCTTGCTGATCGAGGTTTGCTAAAAGCTGCGCCACTAGCGAGACGGCAGGATCGATGTCACCTTCAACTAAGGGGCGACTCCACCCTTGAGGCGGTTGCCAAAGTAACCGATAAGTGCCCCGCCAAGCCATGGCCATATCTACTAATTTAATGCGCTCTAAACCATTGCTACCGAGGACCCAAGCCCACGACCCCTCAAAAACCACAACCAATGTCGCCGCCGAGAAACGTTCAGGGGTTTGCATATCGAGCATCAGCGGGCGATTCAGCGCAATAAGGGGATCCCAGACTTGTGCATTACCCTCTAAACAGCGCAAGCCACCCACTTCGAGCTGACTGTCCAAACTAGCGCACATGCCTGAAGGGAGCGGCGCATCACTATGAAGCCGCCACAGCTGTTCGAGGGCGAAGGTTTCGTTTATCAACCACCCGGCTGGCTGATTGTCTGTGCGGCCAGGGTCATTTTCGCTGGTTTTAGCGCCAATATCGGGCGCAATTTCTGCACTATTAACACCCAATGGGAATGCATCCGAGGCGACAGGCGTTGGAAACAGGTCGACCCTAAAACTCACCGCAGCCAGCAATAAAACCCCTCCCAGACAGACCCCACCTAAAATCCTCAGCCACGGCCACGCCGAAAACCAACGACCTGAAGTATGAGGGGCACCAAAAACCTCTTGAGCTGCAGCGGCAACATGGCGACGGCTGACGCGATCAAGCTTACGACCGTAGGCTCCTAGCAGCGCCCGATCACACAACAGATTGATCTGCCGAGGAATCCCCTGGGCGCGCTTGTGAACGGCGCGCACAACACCGTTGGAAAACAGCTCACGTCCCGAAGGCAATCCGGCAACCTGCAGACGATGTCGTATGTACGCCGCGGTTTCATCAAGGCTTAGTGCTTCGAGATTGTATCGAGCTGTTATGCGCTGATTCAGCTGCCTCAACTCGGGTCTTCCGAGTTTCTCGGTCAATTCCGGTTGACCGATCAGAATAATCTGAAGCAGTTTCTCGTTATCGGTCTCTAGGTTGGTGAGTAAGCGAATTTGTTCAAGAACATCAAAGTCTAAATGCTGCGCTTCATCAATCATGAGCACCGTCTTACGACCGACATCGTGATTACCGAGAAGGAATCGGTGGAGGGCATCTGTCAGGTTCTTAAGGCTGTGATCCCCAGTGGCGTACTCGATTGCCAATTCATCACACACTGTAGCCAATAACTCGACCGCATTGAGTGCCGGATTAAGCACAATGGCGAGATCCACATTTTCAGGTAACTGCTCTAAAAGCGCTCGATTGATGGTGGTTTTACCGGTACCAACCTCGCCCGTCAGTAAAATAAAACCACCTCCACTGCCTACCCCGTATAGCAAATGAGCGAGCGCATCCCGATGCCGAGGACTCATAAACAGGTAGCGTGGATTGACCGAGATCGAAAACGGTGACTCCACTAGGCCAAAATATTTGTAATACATGGGTCAGATTCTTCAAAAAACCGCATTGATTGCACAAGTCAGCAGCTTGGCACAGTTAAGGAAACCCCGAAACATACTTGAGCGACAAAAAAACATACTGTATGTTCAAAACCCAATTTTTTACTGCACGACCATAATCCGCTCGATTGAGTCCAAGGAGACTGCGTCATGGCTTTGCCCCCCATTCTAAAAGATACACTTCGACTACCCATTATTGCGTCACCGCTATTTATCATTTCCAACCCAGACCTTGTCATAGCCCAGTGCAAAGCCGGCATCGTCGGGTCTTTTCCCGCACTCAACGCACGCCCCGAACCCGTTTTAGACCAGTGGCTGCAGCGCATTAACGACGAGCTTGATCGTCACAATCAGGAAAACCCAGACTCGCCTGCCGCCCCCTATGCCGTAAATCAAATTGTTCATGGCTCGAACGCACGCTTGGAATACGACATGGAAATGTGCGTGAAATACAAAGCACCCATTGTCATTACCTCTCTGGGCGCAAAAGAGTGGGTCAACGAAGCTGTGCACAGCTATGGCGGCATTACGCTGCACGACATCATTAATAATCGCTTCGCCAAAAAAGCCGTTGAGAAAGGCGCCGATGGTTTGATTGCCGTCGCTAGCGGTGCTGGCGGCCATGCGGGTACCCAGTCACCCTTTGCGCTCATTCAAGAAATTCGCGAGTGGTTTGAAGGGCCCCTTATACTTTCCGGCGCTATCGCTACCGGCGATGCCGTGCTTGCTGCACAGGCCATGGGAGCAGACCTCGGCTATATCGGCTCAGCGTTTATCGCTACCGACGAAGCGAATGCAGACCAGGGCTACAAACAGGCTATCGTCGACTGCGGCGCCGACGACATTATTTACAGCAACCTGTTTACCGGTGTGCATGGCAACTACCTGCGCCCCTCTATTGAGAGCGCTGGGCTAGACCCCGACAACCTGCCCGTCAGCGATCCTACGCAAATGAACTTTGGCTCGGGAGGTAATACTGACGCCAAGGCCTGGAAAGACATTTGGGGTTCTGGCCAAGGTATCGGTGCCGTTAAAAGCCGGGGGCCGACCGCTGATTACGTGGCGCAACTAGCTGCACAATACAACGCGGCAAAAGCACGGATCATGGGTTAATGAGCGACTCGACGCCTAAAATTCCGCGGTCTGCAGAAGACGACTACAGCGAAGAGAGCCTGGCTGCACGCCAGGCCTTTATTGAAGCCCAAACCGGTGTGGCGCTCAACCACACCAAACAGTATTCCTATGACCCCCATGTCATGGCTGGGAACATCGAGAATATTTGGGGAGTTGCGCAAATTCCTATCGGCGTAGCGGGACCACTTTTGGTGAACGGCGAACACGCCCAGGGCGAGTTCTATGTGCCCATGGCCACCGTCGAAGGCACTATGCTGGCCAGCTACAATCGCGGCATGAAGGTGATTCGCGAGTCTGGGGGGGTCACCACAACCGTTTCTGCAGAATCCATGCAGCGCGCGCCTGTGTTTATCTTCGCTGACGCCCGTGACGCCCGTGATTTTCAAGTGTGGTTACGTGCCAACTTCGACGCCATCAAAGCCCAAGCTGAGAGCACAACCTCGGTCGGTAAACTGCTAGAAATTGAGAACTACCACGCCCACAACTTCATAGCCACGCGCTTTGACTACTCCACAGGCGATGCGGCCGGACAAAACATGACCAGC
>CALKNZ010000015.1 GCA_938091995.1 uncultured Luminiphilus sp.
GTATGACAACGCCTTCGAACACTACAGGCTGGCCAATCAACTGCACCGAGATAGCATTGCCTATGACCCGGTTCAGACCGAAGTCGCCCACCGACGTATGTGCGAGATTTTTGACGATGAGTTTTTTGCTCGCCATCGCGCCGGTGATTATGGCTGCAAAAGACCCGACCCCATATTTATCGTAGGCCTTCCCCGCTCTGGATCGACGCTGCTTGAACAAATTCTCGCCAGCCATTCACAGGTTGATGGTACCAGCGAACTACCCGATATTTCGGTTATTGCCCAGGGACTTACAGAACCTAAGGCCGGGCGAGTTTTCCCCGGGTGTATGGAAGATATAACACCTGAGGAGCTGACGCAGCTTGGCGAAAAGTACCTGACGCAGACCCAGCGACACCGAGGTAGCCGCCCTTTCTTTACCGACAAAATGCCTAACAACTTTGCGTATACGGGTTTTATTAAAGCCATTCTGCCCAACGCTAAGATTATTGATGCCCGGCGCCACCCTATGGATAGCTGCTTCGGCTCTTTTAAGCAGCATTTTGCGAAGGGGCAAACCTTCACCTACGACCTCTTTGAGCTGGGTGAGTTTTACCTGGAGTACGACCTTATGATGGCCCATTGGAACAAGGTACTACCTGGGCAGGTATTACGGGTTCAATATGAGAATGTGGTGGAGAATCTCGAGGACGAGGTAAAACGCATTCTGGCCTTTTGCGAGCTGCCCTTTGAAGCGGGTTGCGTGAATTTTCATGAAACTGAGCGCGCCGTTAGAACTGCAAGCTCAGAGCAAGTGCGTCAACCGATTTACAAAGGCGCAGTCGCAACCTGGAAGCGCTTTGGAACCCACCTCGATGAGCTTCGGGAAATACTGAGTCCCCTGCTTCCTGAAGAAGACAAATTGAGCAGCTAATGCCGAAATTACCCAAGTTTATTGCGACATCAGTGGTCAGGGGTTCTGAAAAGGGCCAAAGTCATGGTGGTGTTTACCTCATAGACTTTAATAATCAGCAGGTAGACCAAAAAATAGACTGGAATACCGGTGACATTGATTTCTCGGGCCGCGGCTGGGATCGGGGGCTTCGTGGCATAGAGTTTACTGACGATGAGCTTTGGATTGCGGCCAGTGACGAACTGTTTTGCTACACCCCCGACTTCCAACTGATCGGATCTTACCGCAATCCTTACTTACGCCACTGCCATGAAATTAGCCGGCGCGACCATTTGCTATTTCTCACCTCCACCGGTTTTGATTCCCTTTTAGCGTTCAATCTGAACACCAAGGAATTCGTCTGGGGCGTGTACTTTTCAAAAGATGGTCGCCAATGGGTGGCACAGGCCTTTGACCCAAGAGCACAGGGTGGACCCGCCTTTACCAACTCGTATCACATCAACATGGTGAAAGTGAATCAAGACGGCATCTATCTGAGCGGCCTCAACACCCAAGCACTGCTTGCCCTGTCTGCCGACCTAACAGTGACCGAGTTTTGCAACCTTCCCAAAGGTTGCCACAACGCCCAGCCCTTTGAAGATGGTGTACTGTTTAACGATACCGGAGCCGACGTGGTGCGCTATGTCTCGCCTAGCGTCGAGGGTTGCGCGGTACCCGTACCTGGTTTCGACCCTGAAACTCTCGAGTATCGGGGCGTCGATGACAGCCGAATTGCACGTCAGGGTTTTGGCCGAGGACTATGCGTGGTCAGCGATCACTTGATTGCCGCAGGCTCCTCCCCCTCGACAATCGCTATCATTGATATCTTAGCGGGCAAGCGCCTAACAGCCGTGAATCTAACCCTCGATATTCGCAACGCCATTCATGGTTTGGAGTGTTGGCCAAGTCGTTGGTCTTAAAAAGACGCTGGACATGAATAATCGAAGATCATAAAAAAGGGCGCCAATGGCGCCCTTTTCTTATCGGTGATTACAACCTAAAAGGCTTTTCTGACAGTAAGTGAGTAATTCCTGGGACGAATCACCGAAGAACTGTTGCCACCCCAAACGGTATCGAAATCGGTGGTGTCCTGATAGGTAATACCGCGCTCGTCGGTCAAATTACTAAAGCGCAGCTGGGCCTGCCAATCACCACTCTCAAAGGACAAAATGGCATCAGTAATGTCGTAATCACCCTGAACACGCTGGGGCGACGTAAAACCATCGGTCAGCTGATTCAAAGACTCACCCACGTAGCTGTGTTGCAAGCGAACACCCACCTCGCCGCCAAACAGATTAATGCCCGAGTAGTCGGCGTAGAGATAATAGCTGGTATCGGCAAATAGCGGCAGGTTAGATCGAGCCTGCAAGCCTGATGGCACTTTGCCACCCTGAGCACGGGGCTCGTCGTAAAACTCCTGACCGTCAACATAGGCATCCTGAATATCAGTCAGGTTCAGACCGACTTCCAAATTCTCAGTGACGAGGGCCTTGAACTCGAAGTCGAAGCCTTTAACGGTGGCATTACCCACGTTGCCCACCACAATCTGGAAGGGGATATTGCCGTACAAGGGATCGCCATTTTCATCTTGCACACTGAAGGTTCCCAGAGCATTACTCGGGTCAACCACCTCAATCTGCATGTCATTCCACTTCATCGTGTAATAAACCGCGTTGAACACCACACGACCATCAAAGAACGAAGACTTCAGACCAAACTCGGTATTCTCAAGAATGTCTGATTCATAATCGACAGGGAGGGTTGGGCCGCCTCGATCCAAGCCACGTCCGCGGTTAGTACCACCTACCCGGAAGCCCTCAGAGTAAACGCCGTAGACCATAACGTCTTCGAGTACCTGAAGCTCCAAACCATATTTTGGAATGAAGCCATCGTCTGAAGCCTTTCTGTCCGGTAGCTGCTGATCTACCCGAGCGTCAGGACGCTCTACCGTATAACTCAACTCACGGTCGACCTCATACCATCGGCCGCCCAGTATGGCCGTTAATCGATCCTCAAGAAGCACAATATCCATCTCACCGAAGACGGCTTTATCTGTCCTATCGGTAGCCTGGAACGAGTTCCACCAAACATCGGTAGGTGCAATGCCTGGGTAGTAATAGCTCCAGGCCTCGAAAGCCGGAGAGTTACGATAGTCGTCTACGTATGTGTAAAAATCCCAAAATTCCTCAGACTCCTGCCAAAAACCGCCGAGTGTCCAGTTAATGCGGTCTGTAGAACCTGACAGGCGTATTTCCTGGGTGAGGCTTTCGTTATTTTGATCGTTAATCAGGTAACCCGTGGGATCGAGACCAAAATCGTAGGTGGCGTAGCCATAGTAAAGGCCAAATGCATAGTGGAAGTAAGCCGCGTAAGACTGAGTGTCATGCACATAGAGAGTATCTCGGTCGTAATACGACGTCGCTGACACTAACTGAGCAAAACCCAGGTCGCCCTCAATCACCAAACTGGTTTGCAACCATTCGTCGGTGCGTGTTTCCTGAACAAATTTGACGGTCTCAAGGTCACCAACGTTAGGATCATAGTCATTAAAACCGTCAGACTCGAGATCCTGATAGTTTGCCGAAGCCGTAACGCTCCAATTGTCGTTGATTAGCCAACGAATCGAGGCGCGAGCCCCCAACCAGTTAACGTCATTAATATCTTCACCGACCACGCCGCTGTTGTCTTTCTGACCACCTAGGCCCGACCCAAAGACGTCATCGACAACCGTATTGCCCAAGACGTTATCAATAAATCCAGCATCTCGAGCACTGAAACCAGCCAGCCTGATGGCGACGGAATCGCTGAGTGGAATGTTGACCGCGCCATCGAGTTCGTAACCCGTCCCGCCCCCAGAAGTACTGGAAACACCGGCACCAATATTGGCGCTAAAGGCGTCGGGGTCGGGTTTATTGGTGATGACGCGAATGGCACCACTTTGTGATGAAGCGCCGTAGAGTGTGGACTGTGGTCCTGCCAACGCCTCAATTCGCGCGAGATCGACCGGGTAAATGTCGGGGGCCATTGAAGTCATCGACATGGGCTGCTCATCGAGGTAGATCGCAGCGGTAGGATCAACTAAGAAGCCGCCGCCGTCACTCACACCGCGGAAAACAATCGTGTTCTGACCGGGAGAAGTCGTCTGAATGTTCAAGCCCGCTACTTGCCGGGAGAAGTCTTCAAGGGTGGTAATGCCCTGCTTTTGAATATCTTCACCAGATAACGACTGCACCATCATCGGGATGTCTTGAGAAGATTCCGCACGCTGACGAGCGGTTACGACCACCTCCTCTAATTCGGCACTGAAGGTCATGCCCGGTGCCGTTGCGCCTATGGCGGCGGCTACACCCACAGCGATTGCCGAGGGGTTGAAGCGGGTATCTTGCTTAGTGTCTTTAACTGCCATGTCTGGTTTCCCTTTCAATGAAATCTTTGTTTCTGATGATTTTTTTCATCATTGTTCTTGTTCGCGTAGCGCTGCCTTCTAGGCCCCTTGCCTGACCACTTAATAACAAAGCTATCAGCACGCATTTAGTCGATAACTTTACCCCCTTATAGTGGCCGATGTACTGAAAAATGCAAGGGGGTAAATAACTGTTAAATACTGCGGCAATTTTTTAAATATTTGCAGGTTTGGCACTAGCTAAAAACGTCACCATAAGGACGCGCCGCGCCAAATCTTGCCAAGAACTCACCCAGCTGTGTCGCAAAAGAGGCTGCCTGAACCGGCTTGGACACATAGTGATCACACCCCGCCGCCATACATCGATCAAAATCCTCTGTCAGCGCAAACGCTGTTAGCGCAACCACGGGAACATTTTTGGCTAATTGCTTGATGTGCCCAGTAGCTTCATAGCCATCCATCTCTGGCATTTGCATGTCCATTAACACGAGGTCGGGGGGCTCTCCCGAGGACGTCATGTTTTTGAAATGCTCTAGACCTTGTAGGCCGTTGACACAACGGGTAATTCGAGCGCCTGCTGCCGCCAGTAGCACCTCGATGAGTAACGCCACCGAGTCACTGTCCTCGCAAAACAACACGTGCAGGTTTTTCAGACTTTGCTCACTGTCACGAGGCAAATTTGCCGCAGGGGGCGCTGGGGTTAAATCACAGGTTTGGAAGGGGTTTGACGGCTGCTGCTCCAGCCAATGAACGCCCTCTGGCAATCCTGCCGGTACTTGCACGGTGAACACGGAGCCCTCGCCAAGCGTACTATCGACCTGCAAAGTGCCCCCCAGGGCCTCGACAAACTGATGGGTGAGCGCCAAGCCAAGGCCTGTACCTTCAACCCCAGCCCAACGACGCCGGTCATGAACGCGGCTAAAGGGCTTAAACAAATTAACGATCTGAGATTCTTCGATACCAATACCGGTATCGGTCACTTGAATTTGCACCCAAGCCTCACGCTCTATTTGCTTTGCAGTAAGGCAAATTGTTACTGACCCCGTTTGCGTATACTTAACAGCATTGCTCACGAGATTAACGACAATCTCCCTGAGCTTAACGCGATCGCTAATAATTTTTTCTGGCAGTAAACCAGCGCCCTGAGCCCTTAAGACAAGGCCCTTATCATCTGCTGCCATCCTCAGAATTTCGACCGCATCGATCACCGTACTCTTGAGCGAAAACGCTTCGGACTCAACCTTTATAGTGCCGCTCTCCACCGCAGCCATATCCAATATGTTACCAATCAAATCCTGCAAGTAACGGGCATTGCGAGTCAGCTGGCCCTGCCATTGTTGCTGCTGTTCCCTGTTACCTCGGCGGCTAGCGAGAAGCTCAGCAAAGCCCACAATCGAGGTCATGGGCGTTCTTATTTCATGACTCATATTGGCTAAAAAGTGGGTCTTAGCTGTTGAGGCCGCCTCTGCAGCCCGCCTGGCTTGTTTCAGATCTTCTGTCTGAAGCTCGAGCTTGGCACGCGCCTTCTCGAGGGTTTCAACGGTGTTTTCCAATCGTTGCATGGCGAGCGCAGCGTCGATCCGATTCGAAGCGAGTGCCGCAATAGTGGTGAACAGCTGGGCGTCCTCATGACTAAAGAAATCGACATCGTGATGCTCTGAATCCAATACGCCAATAATGCGGTTACCGTGACTAATCGGCACTGCCAACTCTGATAATCGAAAACTATCGTCGGTGATGTAACGGGAGTCCAAGCGGCAGTCGGCAATACACTGCACCTCTCCAGTTTTCGCAACATGACCCACAACACCGGCGCCCACCGGAATAGTGATTTCATTATAAATTTCACGGTCAACAGGATTCTTGGGGCCGTGGGCTGCCACCTGTTGCAAGTAAGTTCCATCATCAGACAACAAATAAACCACGCAGTCTTCAAAGCCCAGCTCCGCAATGGCGGTTTTGGCAATGTTCCAAACAATATCGTCTAGTGTCGTGAGTGCCGACTGGCGCAGCGTGAACTGATGTAAAATATCGAGGTAGCGATGTCGGGCTATGCCGTCATCAGAAGGCCATCCCTGCGTTTCATTGCTGCTCATAACCAATACCGACTTTACCCAATGCGTGCCCTCGCAGCACTTTAAGCGCCTTAAAACAGCCCACAGCGGCTATATCGCCTCTGCCATGGCGCGTCATGAAGACTGTACTGAAAGTATATTGCTAATCCTACCGCGGGCCCTTAAAACTGTGATGGACGCCTAAGACATTTTGTGGCCAACTTTGGTGCTGTAACTCATGCACCTGATCCGGCACCGCAGGCGCATCATGCACGACACCCGCGTCATTTTCTGGATTGTTAAGGCGCTGAAAAAGCGTGACTGAAGTCCAATTCAGCCTCCCCATATGCCCCACATAAGCCCTAAACAAGCCCTAAATAAGCCCCAAGGCTCACGACTTTGGAGAGGCGAATCAGCGTGTATCAATAATCCCTTGAATCAGTGGAATGATCGTTTGTCGGACCAGCGCCACTGGAGCGCTCGAGTCGTTCCGGCTGTAATCATCAATGGCGATGTAGCCGCCAATACCGCGCTCCGTATCAATAAAGCTTATCGCGCCAAAGGCTCCGGGATCGTCATAAACACCCGGGTTGTTAGAAGAAATCCACCAACCCATGCCATAAGGCGTGGGATTTATGGATACAACACCACCTCGATCAACCTGCATACGATCAATTGCCGCCTGACTCAGCACTTGCTGATCGCCACAAAAGCCACCGTTGAGGTGGATCTGAAGTAACTTGGCATAGTCTGCCAAATTGGTGATGGCCCCACCGCCAATATGCGGATTGCTTTGTCCGGGTAGGCTTTCCACGGTACCGTTGAAGCTAGTGCCGCCAAAATTAAGCTCTTGCCAGGGATTGCCAAAGGTAAACACCTCCAGGTCGCAGGGTACTCCTAGATATTCATCGACCAGCTGATTCCACGTGGTATTGGCGGCTATCGCAGCCGTGACTCCGGCCGCCTGCCATTGGCTGCCACCGTAGTCGAAGCTATCCCCTGCGGATTGACTGCCCGCTAGCTCATTGGTCAGCAGCTGCTGACCGCAGGCCTCAAACTCGACGAAGTCAGAAGCGGCAAAGGTGCAGAGATGATTGATGTCCTCCAGCGTCTGCCCAAACGGGTTGCCATAAGCCTCGAGTGACTCCAGCCCAGGGATGCCTGAGGTATTGCTTACCATTTGTGCAATAGTTCGATCGGTGTAGACACCCTCGTAGGGAAGCATTGTGCTGACCGGTTGGTCCACAGAAAACTCGACGCCAGGATCTTCATCAAGGGCGAGCAGGGTCATGACTGCTGGCACTTTACTGGTCGACGCCAACATCACTACGAGATCTTCGGTGTGATCGCCAAAAGTTGCCGTGTGTATGGTCGCATCGGCATCGACGAGGACATAGCTGATGCCGTCAAAAGTAGGACTGTCATCAAGAAAAGACTGGAAGACTGCGTCGACCTCAGAAAAATCAAGCGCCACCGTGGGATCTTCATCCGGCTGCACAGTAACGCGAAGCGCTTGCACCTGATTCAGGAGCGCGGCAAAAAAACTGGTAGACGCTGACGTAACGCCCGCCGATAACATTAGAACAAAAACCAAAAAGTAAAAAATGTAGCGCACAAACTGATCCTCCACGGGCAGGGCCGCGCCCCCTAAAAAGGTAATGCTATCCCACCACAGCCACTGGCGGGTCGTAGCAGATTAAACCACCGTATTCTTTAATGGCTGGACCGGCATGCGCCTACTACGATATGCGCCTAAAAAAACCCACCCCAGCTTTTCTAAAACGGTGACATTCTCGATATCTGCAGGCGCGCGGGCCCAAGCCATTTTGGCCAAGTTTTAATCTGGCGCGGCCTCTAGATCTTCGCGAACATACCGAGCCGCCATCACGTAGTGAAAGCAAGACCAACAGATTGCCAGTGGCACCAGAATAAATAGCGCGTACCGCAGAGACTCCACACCATAGCTAGGCTGCAGTAGATCACTGAGCAAACCCACGGAGGAAGGACCGGCACCCAGCCCAATAATGTTGAGAATGAAGAACAAAATTGCCGAGGCAAGCGCACGCATTTTCAAGCCCACTAAACCGTGTGCGGTGGCGATAGTTGCGCCCAGATAGGCGTTAGCCAGCACGCCAGGAACAATTAACATGAGCAACGCAAAATAAGGATCGGAAGTGAGGTAAATGCCAAATTGAAAGGGTAACGAGATCAAGCAGGCCACCGCGGGCATCCACATATACCAGCGCTTGTCACGCTGACCCAAGCGATCGGCCACCACTCCTGACCCGAACACACCAATAGCACCACCAACACCAATAACCAGTGCCAGCCAAGTCCCCAGTTCACCGGTGGGCATTTGGTAACTGCGGATCATATAAGATGCCACCCAGTTGGCAACGCTATAACCCGCAAAGGCATTCATGGCCGCGCCCATGGCCATATGACGAAAAGAGCGACGCTGCCAAAGTAAAGCAATAACGGTTTTAATCGAGACGTTACCCTCTTGAGCTTTGCGCTTTTCGTTGAGGCCCCTGATCGGTTCTGCCATGGTGAAACGCACTAGCACAGCCAGTAGCACACCAGGAACTCCCACAATCAAAAACGCCACACGCCACCCGAAATACTCGTTGAGCCAGCCACCGAACAGAAAGCCAAATAAGATGCCAAAACTCACCCCAGTTGAATAAAAGCCCAAGGCGCTGGCTCGAGACTCCGGGGGAAAGATGTCAGAAATCATTGAGTGAGACGGCGGGCTGCCACCAGCCTCACCAACTCCAACGCCGATTCTAGCGAGTAACAACTGCCAATAATTTTGCGCAAAACCGCTGATAGCGGTCATGAAGCTCCAAATAAACAGTGATAGCGAAACAATATTGCGACGGTTACTGCGATCAGCCCAGCTTGCGATAGGCAGCCCCGCTGTTACATAAAACACCGCAAAAGCGAACCCGGTTAACAAGCCCAGCTGCACATCACTCAGCAACAAGTCTGCCTTGATAGACTCTTGTAGGATGGCTAAAAGCTGACGATCAATAAAATTGAAGCTGTACACCACCGTCAAAGTGCCCAACGCATAATACGCCGCTTTGGGGGACCGATAGGGGTTGTCTTCACTGCCCTGCTGCTGATGAATCGAAGTTTCGCTGGCTGAACTATCTGCCATAATTTATCCCGTACCTAGCTGGGAGCCCCACGTCCGTCAGGACAGGGGACACACTGTTTTTTTATTGTTGATACCCGTTGCCTAAACTTGGCATTTTTTACATTTACGCGCTCAAAATTTTGATCGACAAAACCGCTGGGGACAGATCAGAATCGGCCCACTAAAATTCATGATGTCGGCGGAGTACCATACGATGAATACAGGTGGAAACCCAGCACTGATTACAATAGGCCCAAGAGTCAGAAAGTCGCCTTTTTACGATGCGACTGTTGCCGCTGGCGCTGGTGTATTTACCATTTACAACCACATGTATATGCCCTCGAGCTACGGCGATACGCTCTCCGAATACTGGTCGATTGTTGAGGGCGTCAGCCTCTGGGATGTTTCCGCCGAACGACAAATTGAAATCAGCGGTCCGGATGCCGCCGCCTTTACCCAGCTATTAACACCCCGAGATATCGACAACTGCCCAGTGGGTCGTTGCCGCTACGTCATATTCCTGGACGAAAATGCCGGCATCGTCAACGACGCAGTTTTGTTTCGCTTGGAAGAAAATCGATTTTGGCTATCACCCGGAGATGGCGACGTCCTGCTGTGGGCGAAAGCCGCAGCAGCTATGAGTCCTCTCAACGTTACCGTTCACGAACCCGATGCGTCGCCATTGCAGTTGCAAGGCCCACTGGCTCCCCGAGTAGCGCACAAATTATTCGGTGATCTCGCGACCGAGTTGGGTTACTACCAATTCCGTGAAGTGACGCTGCAAGGTATTCCCCTGGTCCTTAGTCGAACCGGCTGGAGCGGTGAGCTGGGGTATGAACTGATTTTACAAGATGCCCAGCGGGGTACCGAGCTTTGGGATTTGTGCATGGCGGCGGGCGCAGAATTTGGCATCAAGCCTGCCTGCCCTTCCCTGGCTCGCAGTATGGAAGGGGGACTTTTGTCCTACTGTTCCGATATCACCAACGCCGACAACCCTTTCACTATTGGCATGGATAGACTGCTCGATATTGACAAACCCTACGACTATATCGGCAAGGCTGCGCTGCAAAAAATTGCACAGGAGGGGACGCCACGACGGTTGGTTGGGGCTAACTTTAAAGGCGAACCGGTACAGCCCAACGAACATTTTTTACCGGTAAGTGCAGCGGGACACATCGCAGGACATTTGACGCGCTGTGCTTATTCACCCCGACTCGAACACAATATAGCTCTCGTTAATCTGCCCACCGAATATGCCGAGCCCGGCACCCCAATAGAACTGCACTTACCTGATGGTATACGTCAGGCTGAAGTCGTAGCTTTACCTTGGTTTCCAGCTGAAAAGAAAATTCCAGCATGGTAGAACGCCCAAAAAGAGCTCTGTAAACCTTGTTCAACACCGTGCAATCGAAACGATTAAAGGTTTTTCTAGAGCCGACTCTGGTACCTTGCCCTATCCTCACAGTAGCTGGAGTTCTCACACATGCGTAATCAGCTCACCCCACGCCGACTGATCGCCTGGTTGGCACTGCCATTAACGCTAGGGCTCGTCAGTTCCGGAAACAGTTCGACTGCCGATTCTGAACGTGCCCGAGGGTTGGGGATTCCCTTTATGGGCGAACCCGGCCCCCTCAACGGAATCACCGATGTTGAAGGCGTGGAGGTCGGACATAAGACACTGGTTCGTGGCGAAGGGTCGTTAGTACGTGGGGATGGTCCCATCCGAACCGGCGTTACGGTTATTCACCCTCGGGGAAAAACCAGCACCGAAGGCGTTTATGGCGGCTGGTTTACACTTAATGCATCGGGTGAGATGACCGGTACAACCTGGCTTGAAGAGCGCGGCCTCATCGATGGCCCTATAGGTATTACCAACACCCACAGCGTCGGCGTTGTTCGGGACGCTTTTGTCGGCTGGATGGTCGATCAGCAATGGCCGGCCCTATGGCATGCCCCGGTCGTTGCCGAAACCTACGACGGCGCACTCAATGATATTAATGGTCAACATGTCGAAAGGGCCCATGTGCAAGAAGCCCTCAAGGCAGCCACCGCAAGACCTGTGGTCGAGGGCGCCGTTGGTGGTGGCACGGGGATGGTGTGTAATGGATTTAAAGGCGGTATCGGTACCGCTTCGCGCAGGGTCACCGTGAACGATCGCAGCTATGTTGTAGGTGTTCTGGTCCAGTGTAATTACAACTGGGGTGGCAATAGCTTGCGGTTAGGCGATCGCTGGGTAGCCGACCAACTTCCCGTGGGAGAGCACTGCTATACCGACGCCAGTATTACACCTAAAAATCCGTGGTTCCCTTACTGCAGTGGCGCTGATTTGGAAAAAAACAGTCCCACCCGTGACGGCTCAATTATTGTGGTGATCGCTACCGATGCACCGGTGCTCCCTCATCAGTTAAACCGTATAGCCAAGCGACCGTCCCTGGCTCTGGGCAGACTAGGCGCCATTAGTAATCCAGGATCTGGGGATATCTTTGTCGCATTTTCTACCGCAAATACCGGCGCGGTAAATGAAGACCAATTCAACACCATCGAACAGTTTCCTAACAACGGGCTAGGCACGCTGTTTCGGGCCACGATTCAAGCCACTGAGGAGGCCATTGTTAACGCTATGGTAGCCGCGGAAACGGTCACGGGTGCAGACGGACTTAGGGTACACGCGTTACCTCACGACCAAGTGCGTGCGTTATTTTCTAAGTAGACGGTGATCTGACACCTTGCTGTCATCACGCTTGGCGACGCCTAACACCAGCCTTAAAAACGTTGCTCTGAGCGCAGGCTTTTATCGATTGCTAATCCATAAAGTTTGATAGGGATTCATGAGTATCTCGGAGCCCGCTGCATCGCAGCGCGTACCCGTCAGCAAATCGTACCAGTGATCTGTCGTTATCAGATTCAATTCTCTTAAAAGCAGTGGCTGGGGCTGATCGGTAATGTTGTAAATACAAAAAATACTTTGGCGCCGGTTCATGCTTTGGCGCCAAAACCCAAAAATAAATTCGCCCAGATCCAGCGTAAACTGTGTGGCGTTGGGGTGAAAAGCCGGCTGCTGCTGACGCAGCTTAATCAACTTCTGAAGCCCATTAAAAACAACATGATGGTTTGAATGGGGATCATTCAGAACCTCTGCCAAATCATTGAGCTGCCACTGGCGCCGATTGATCGCACGATTATGGCCGGTATGAAGAACACGACTCATATCATTCGTGCTGCCAAGCAACGAGTGCAGATAAAAAGCTGGCACCCCCTCTAGCCCAAGCATAATGGCATGGGCACAAATAAATCTTTCTATGCCGAGGTGGTCGACACCTTTTGAAGTGCCCTGCAGCGCATCAAAAAGGGCAATATTAATTTCGTAAGGTTGACTCTCACCTTCACCAGTTTGCCGACGAGAGATAAGCCCACCGAAACTCTCGAGAGTGCTCACTAGCGTCGCCAAATCTTCGGGCCCCAGCAGCCCCTCCGCGGGCCGCAGGCCAATACCATCGTGGGATGCGATAAAGTTAAAGTAAGTGGTGCCGTCCTCTGCTGGCGGCATCCCCATTATCCAGCTTCGCAGGTGCTGGCTATTACCCGTGATTAACCCATGGATGAGCAGTGGCGGCAGAGAAAAATTGTAGATGCCATGGGCTTCATTGCCGTCACCAAAGTAAGACAGATTTTGTGTATTCGGAACATTGGTCTCGGTGATAATTATGGCATCAGATTGCGCGTGCTCGATCAGCGTTCGAAATAGGCGAACCAGCTCATGGGTCTGAGGTAAATTAATACAGGAGGATCCTGAAGCCTTCCATAAAAAAGCCACCGCATCGAGTCGAAAAATTCGCACCCCAGCATCTAGTAGCTGACGAATAATGATGGCGAACTCTGCAACGACTGCGGGATTTCGAAAATCAAAATCGACCTGATCTGCACTGAAAGTACACCATACTGAGCGACTGCCCTTATGAGTCTCTACGGGCTCGAGTAGACGACTGGTCCGCGGGCGAACCACATGAGCCGCGTCAAAGTCTTCATCAGGGACATAAAAATAGTCGGCGCCCGGATCGACGCCTCGGCGGAAATTTTCAAACCAGACCGAGCGGCTGGAGCAGTGATTTAGTACAAGGTCGGCCATCATTCGGTAATCGACAGCAATACGCGTAAGATCTGACCAATCCCCAAGAGATTCGTTAATGCTTGAGTAATCTAAAACCGCAAAACCGTCATCTGATGTCCAAGGATGGAAGGGCAAAATATGCACCCAAGAAATAGCCGAACCGACACGTTGATTAAGAAACTGATGTAACACGCGTAGCGGCAATTGCTCGGAGGCCTGAATAGAATCACCATAAGTAATAAGGGCAATATCTGATTCATTCCACAAGTTTCTGTGAGCGGCGGGCCCCACTTGCTGATCGTCCAGCCGCATGGCTGCTAAAATTCTGTGGTTGTAATTCGTCAGTGCTTGTTCACTGATTAGGTCACCGTACACCGTCGTTAAGTGGTCTTGAACACGCTGGAATAGATTCATAGCGGAAATAGGGTCATTGACCGTCGTTAAGCGCGGCGCAATTTAGGCAGGCGAGTAACGGTAGGCTTCTCGACAAACTCGTTATGATCGGCCTCTACCGCAGCCACCAGCTCATCAAAAATATCCGGCATAGCGCTTACCACTCGGTTCCAGGTGGGAATAAATGGCGCGTCCATGGGATGCTCAAGAAAATACCGACCCGCTTCCATAATATTCTCAGCGAAGAGCTCAATGGCCTTTTCCTCTCCGTGAATATCGAAACATAATCCATTCATGATGGCATCATTGCGATAGGCCTCTGTGAGATCCAGCGCCAGTCGATAATAGGTGGCCTTTACTGTTCGGAAGGTCTCCTGATTAAACACAGTTCCCTGAATAGCCATTTTTCTAAAAATAGATTTAGCGATATCTGTGGACATGCGAGACAAGCCAGCAGCCGGATCATCGATTGATAGATCCTGATGCTTGTGATCATAATTTCCAGCGATGTCGACTTGGCAAATACGCTTATTGCTGTTGCTGCGATAAGCCTCTGAAACGACGCCGATTTCAAGGCCCCAATCACTGGGCACTCTCAGATCAGTCAATGCATCGCGGCGAAAAGCAAACTCTCCAGCAAGAATATAGCGGTAACTATCAAGGTAATTCAGATAAGCCGACTCTCCTAACACCTGTTTTAACGCTCTAATCATCGGGGTCACTAACAACCGACACACCCGGCCGTTAATTTTGTTGTTCGCTATGCGCGGGTAATAACCTTTACAAAACTCGTAGTTGAATAATGGGTGGGCTACAGGGTACAGAAGCCTCGCCAACAAACTTCGGTCATAGGTGAGAATATCGCAATCGTGCAATGCCACGGCCTGAGCACGGGCGGTGGCTAACACATATCCCATGCAGTACCACACGTTTCGACCTTTACCGAGCTCCTTAGGTGCCAGCCCTGCCTCAGCAAGACGAGCATCCAGCGCTTTCAGCCGCGGTCCGTCGTGCCAGAGCACTCGATGGTGTTGAGGCAAATCAGAAAAGAAAGATAACGCGTGTTGATACTCCTCGGCATTAGCTCGGTCTAAGCCAACGACAATCTGTGAAAGGTAGGGCACATCTTTTAGCTCTGCCAGAATATTGGGCAAGGCGGGTGTTGCGATCTCGGAATATAGCGACGGTAAGATAAGCCCCAAGGGACGCACTTTGGCATAATCAGAGAGCTCTTGCTCAAGGCTTTCGGTCGATCGCTCACCCAGATTGTGCAGCGTAGTAATAGTTCCGTTCTGGTAAAAGTCGGCCATATCGATTCTCCTCGTCGAGTTGATCAATGATCTTTTGAATACCTTCCGCCCAACCCTCGGGCCCCTCACCCGTACTCGTATATAGATGGTTTTGCCGGTTTGGCACGGGAGGTTCATGAACGGGTGAGCGAACAATCAAAGCGCGATCTGCCGCCTCGAGGAGCTCGAGGTCGTTGTTGGCATCACCCGCGGCGATACTGATAGCAGCGGGACAGATTTCCTGCCGAATTTTTTCATGCAGCCACTGTAGGGCGGCTCCCTTACCACCCCCTGCCAATACGTGTAAGAAACGCCCACCTTGGACAACGCGTAATCCCAATGGCGATAGTGCGTTAGCAAAATGATGGCGATCGCTTGCAGACCCCAACCAAAGCAGCGTCTCGCTAAAATGGCGCGCCTGCGCACGGCGTGATGACAAAGCATCAAGACCCGTCACCGCTTGCACTTCGCGCAAGGACATATCACTCAACGCATGAAACCGATTAGCCCATTCATCACCTAGACCAGACAATAAACCGCGAATAAAACCTCGTGATTTACCCAACACCTGACACCAGTAACGCGAGGCGCTGGCCGAGCCTCTTGGCCGTGTTAGCCCCCAATCTTCCGGCACCCAAATAGCCGCGCCGTTTTCCACAACAAAGGGCCCATCGATACCAAGCTCCCTACAGAGCACAACTACCTCTGCATGGGTCTTGCTAGTGCAGGGAATAACAGGAATGCCACGGGCTAATAACCCAGCGAGTACAGGACCTGCATCCCCTAACGCGTAGGTGTCGTGGTCCAACAGCGTTCCATCTAAATCGGTATAAATTACCGGTCCGTTAACAGTCACCGGGATGACACCCCATAAAACGCACCGGTGTGGTGCGAAAGAATCATTGCAGTGCATCGACTTCTAGCTATTTTCATTTTCGTCATCCTTGACACTCCCTTTGTTAAATCACGTTCTACGCGCTATTGCGCCCCAGCATTGCCGCGGCGCAAAGCCACTGCGCAGCCAACAGCACTGCCTAACAGGGGTACAGCAAATAACGTGCCTGATTGGAAGCCAGCGGTTTTTTGAGACGATCGTAGCCCTGCCGTTGCCGATAAAATCGACACCGGGAGGCCTCTAAATCTGCAAGAAAATTTAGCGCTACGTCAACGCCCCGGCTAGACCCGCCAGTACAACTCGAGTACCTGAATAGGGACGTCGACCGTGCATAACCCTTAAATTATCGATCATAAGGATGTCGCCCGAATCCCAGCTGTGGTCATAAACCTGCTGGTACGCCAGAGCCACTAGGGTCTCTAAAGTAGACGCGGGCATAGAGGAACCGTCACCAAAGTGAATCGAACTGTGAGCTGCATTGCGATGATCCTGCCAGCCGGCAAAAGCCGCCACCAGTTGGTTGAAAAAAACCTCAGTGCCCGTGGCAGTCTGGCGGATCGCCGGTAAAGCGGGGGTCGTCACGCGCAAATCATCTCCCGTCAGCCAGGTCCAGCTATACCCCAAAGCGTCTAGCTTCGTCTCTGCAGCTTCAGTTGTCGTTACACTCAACGTATCTTGCCAGCTGCGCCCCTGGCCCGAGCCTGAGTCTGCTGTAGCCGGCATCGTGTGGGTATAACGAACCCCCAGCTCGCGACACTGTTTTATGAAGCCGGGCATCTGCTGCTTCAGTGCGATTAAAAGCTGATCTGATCGACACAGCGGCGTGGCACCGCCTGTTTCGGCGGCGCGCTCACAATAAAAAAATAGGTACCGCGGAAATCGCGGTGTTTGCGCCATTTCATGATGCAAAAATATTTCCAGATCAGGTGGGGCTTCATTGGCGGTAAACACCCTGGGCGTGCGATTTTTACGAACGGCATTGGATAGGGACTCGGCGTAGGTGAAGGGCTGCAAACCGAGAGCCTCAATACAACGGTCAAAACCCGTATCCCCCTCATCGGGAAACCCGCGAAACAACAAAGCACCGACCTGATTTAGTAGGGGTATGACATCACCCACAGATACCCTGAGCTGATCTGGGAGGGATCCTGCTCCCTGGGGCGCGAGTTGCAGTGGAAAACCTCCATTACCTAATTCAGAGGACGCCATAAAGGGAAGCGCCGCACACAGACTCTCAATATTCGCGTCAGCGTCAATCATAGATAGGATGGAAGCCACCGAAGGCTTGCTCACAAAAATGTCCTGGGTCGTTGAAACGACGGTTCCGATTGAGGGCGCTGATAGCAGCCATTTCTGAGTCACTCAAGTCAAAGTTAAAAACGTCGATATTTTCCTGTAAGCGCGCGCGTTGGCTGCTTTTAGGTATCACCGCAGTGCCACGCTGCAAACCCCAACGGAGTAACACTTGCGCGGGACTGCGCTGCACCCGTTGTGCGGCGCTGCAGATGACAGGGTCATCCAGTAGACATTCCTGAGCACCGGCCATTCCGAGCTCAAGATAAGACAGCGATCCCAGCGGAGAAAAAGCGGTTACCGCCATGTCGTATTGATGGGCGAGACGGATCAACCGGTCCTGCGTCAGATAGGGATGCGACTCAATCTGTAACAGTGCAGGCTTGATACGAGCGGAGGCAATCAAGTCATGCAGTAACCCGGTATTGAAATTACAAACACCGATCTCTTTCACCAAGCCGGCTTCTACCAAGCCTTCCATAGCGCCCCAGGTGTCCGCGATGGGGACCAAATCAGGCTCCATGCGCGGCGATGCAGCTTCAGGGTCGTAAAGCCACTCCGGCGGATAGCGTTCTTGAAAATCGACATATTTGAGGGCAATGGGGAAATGGATGAGGTAGAGATCAAGGCAGTCGAGTCCCAAATCCCTCAGGCTGCGCTCACAGGCAGCTCGAACATGCTCCGGGCGATGGAAGGTATTCCAAAGTTTAGAGGTCACCCACAAGTCATCTCGGTTTACGTTTGTATTTTGAAGAACCGTTCTCAAGCCCTCCCCTACGGCACTCTCATTGCCGTAGTCGGCCGCACTGTCTAAGTGGCGGTAACCCGCGGCGACCGCATCGACCACCGTACTCGCTACAGTTTGCTCAGGCAGCTTCCAAAGCCCCAGTCCAACAGCAGGCATGACCCCGGAACCTACTCGAATACCGTCTTCAACCACCATGCAACCCTCTTCATCAACTACAAACACGAAACCTTATGGTCTCACAGCTCGCTCTTAACAGGGCCAACTGACCTGCTCTTGAGCACAAAATTCATCCATCAGTACAACCTTCCCCGTCGCGAGTGAGCGTTGAGCCGCACTGGCGACGAGTAAGGACTTAAAGCCCTCGGCGGGGGTTGCCGCGTCGACAATATCCCCCTCAAGTTGTGCCAAGAATGCGACATGCTCAAAAAAAGTGGCTCCCGAGTGACCACTGCTTTCTATGGCTTTAGGATACGTCACCGCCGTGCCGCCGTAGGTGGGGTGTGCCGCAACCTCCACTTGAATTTTCGCAGAGGAGCCAACACCGCTGCGAAAACTCGAGGATTCACTGGCGACAAGCCGCCCCCTCTCACCCGTAACAACCAGCTCTTCGTAGAGTTCCTGACTAAACATGTTGAGCGTGAATTGGGCGAGGGTTCCGTTGTCGTAATTGACGGTCACAAACGCATGATCGTCAATATCAGAGCTCAGTCCTTCGTACTCAAAATCAAGAAAATTCACTGCCCTGCCCCCCTGGGCGTAAACCTTCGTGGGAACCCCATCGACCGCCAAATTCATGAGATCAAAGTAATGGCAGCATTTTTCAACCAAAGTCCCACCCGAATAGCGATTGAACTTGTTCCACTCACCAACTTTGTTCAGAAATGGGGGGCGGTACTCAGACATGGCCACGGTGCGGACAGTGCCTAGTGCCTTCTGAACACGAATCGCATGGAAGGCCTCAATGTACTGCGCTTTAAACCGGTACTGCATACCCAGCTGCACAAACGAGGGGTAGGCCTGTGCCAGCGTCACCATGCGCTGAGCATCAATTAGTGAAGTCGCCATGGGCTTTTCTAGAAAGATGGGTTTACCTGTGATCATAAGACGCTCAAAAATCGCGCTATGCGTAAAATTAGGCGTCGCGATCAAATAGGCATCAACGCTTTCATCAGCGCACAAAGCCTCTAAAGAGCTGTAAATTGCCAAGGGTTTTTGCGCGACTTGCTGATACTCTCTGGCAGCCCTTCGCAGGCTTGCATCGTGCTCGTCATAAACGCCCTGAATCTGCATTCGTCCCAACAGCAATGCCACTCTCAGATGTTCTCGTCCCATCATGCCCAAACCAACAATCGCCACCCGGGGTCCGCCAAGCCCATCCCCTCGAGCCAGCCAGGCTTCATCGGCAAGCCGTGCTGACGGTATTGAAAAAAATCTGGGTTTCACTGTTTCGAGCTCCATGAGTCTCTGCGCCACGCCGCGGCACGGAAGTACCACCAAACGCCAAGATTAAATAAAGACACTGCAACCAGAGAGGGAACAAAGTAATGACTTAAGCCACCCACCAGGCCCACAGGTGAAAACAGCAGATACAGTGCCAGTACGCAGGACAATAGCGTCGCAGCACAGGGAATTGCATAGGTCCAAGGGGTTAAATCAAGAATCTCTTGACGATGAAATATCCAAGCTTCAGATCGAGGCTGCCACAGGCCTAGCCCCAGCATTATGGCCACTTCAATAATGAACAAAACCGCGTAAAGATGTAGGAAGTGCAGGGGTATCTGCTCTTTGAAAACGAACTGAAGGCACCCGTAGGCAATGACGTGGAACACAATAACCACTTTAGCGGCCACTGCCGGCACTTTGCGGGTAAACAAACCGACCATAACAATGGCAATCACCGGAATATTATAAAACCCAGTGAAGATACGAATGATCTGCCAGAGGCCCTCGGTCGCAAACTGGAGCATTGGAGCGACCAGAAAAGAAAACAAAGCAATCACGATACTCGCGCGCTTTGCGATCTTCACCCGCTGACTGTCGGTAAGCACCTTGCCTCGCAAGGGCTCCCAAACATCGAGACAAAATAAGGTGGCTGCGCTGTTGAGCAACGAGTTGAAAGAGCTAAAAACAGCACCCAAAAGCACTGCCAGAAAAAAACCCCAAGCGTAACTTGGCAGAACATCGCGGACCAATTGTGGATAAGCAAGGTCAATTGAAGCCAGCTCAGAACCGTATAGGTGGAACGCTATCACGCCAGGAAGCATCATTAGAAAAGGGACAAGCACTTTGAAGAAGCCGGAAAGCAATACCCCCTTTTGTCCCTCTGCTAAATTCCGGGCAGCTAACGTGCGCTGAATGACGTACTGGTTTGCACACCAATAAAAGAGGTTTGCAAAAACCATCCCCGTGAACAAAGTCCCGAAGGGTGTGGGGTCTCCTGATCCACCTATGGCATTCAGCTTGTGGGTTTCTGAAGTCACCACGATTGTCAGGCCACCGAGCACATCCCCCTCCCCAAGCAGTGCTAAGCCGAGAATCGGTACCGCGAGACCCATGATTAGCAGCCCAATCCCGTTAATCGTGTCCGACACCGCAACCGCTTTTAGCCCTCCGAAAATCGCATAGAGAGCGCCCGTCGCTCCAATAATCACAACCGTTAAAGGCAGCGCTAAGCCGTCGTCGATAGCCAATAAATCGGGAATCGAAAATAACTTCATCACGGCCAGAGAACCCGAATACAGCACACTGGGTATAGTGACCAAACCATAGCCGAGCATGAACAAAATGACCGTCATTCGGCGGACATCGTCATCAAAACGCTGATTTAGAAATTCGGGCAGCGTGGTAAAGGCGCCGGCGAGATATCGCGGTAGAAATACAAACGCCATAAACACCGTCGCAACCGCCGCCGTAACTTCCCAGGCCATACTGCTCAAATTAAACCCGTAAGCCGAGCCGTTAAGGCCAATCAGTTGCTCGGCAGAGAGATTGGTCAACAGCAAAGAGCCCGCAATAATCGGCGCACCTAGGCCCCGACCCGCCAGAAAATAGCCATCAGCAGAGTCGGTTTCACCCCGGGTTTTCCGGTAGGCAATAAAAGCCACCAGACTCATAAAAAAAAGGCAGCTCAACAGTGTAAAGGCGACGTCATAGTCCATGGGGATGCCCCTATCTCGTGCTGCACTACCCTACGCAGAGAGGGGGGAACGAGCAATGCCTTCCTAGGACCAAAATCTTACAACGAGGCCGTTCATTACCGAACTGAATTCCCCGCACCACGAGACTGCTCGCGCGAATGATTGGCATCCCGGCGATCTGGTCTTACTGAGTATGCAAAAACACACATAAATTACTGTTTGCACGCCGCCTGTGACTCTGATTTGAAGTTGGAGGGTTCCCATAACTTGATCATCGCTGTGACAAAAGCGTAGGAAAAACATTGATCCTCGTGTTTACTAGAGATCTTTGACATCCATGGAGGATAACAATGAGTGGTCCAAATTCGCGGCTGGAGGTATCGCCTCCCATGTTTCGCAACGCGCCCTTTTCGTTCATTTTTTATCTCGTGCTGATTCCGGTTTTTGGTCTGGGCATCATTCTCCTACTGATTTGGTTCGTGCAGACAAAAACGACGCGGATGGTCATTGACGGTGACGATTTATTCTATGAGCAGGGCGTACTGAGCAAGCAACGCGCCCAATTACGAACCCACAGTGTGCGCACAGTTACCGTCAATCAGTCCCTTGGCCAGCGACTCTTTGGTACGGGTGATATCGACGTATACACCGCTGGCGATGATCCGGAGGTCCGCCTCAAAGGCATGCCGAACCCCGCCGAAATTCGCGAGCGGCTTCTGGGCAAGGTAGGTGGCGACTGATGAACAATCTGGGCAAATCGAAATTGGGTTGGGCGGTCGTAATGCTTGTTGTTTTAGGCAGTGTTATTGCCGGGCTTGCATGGGTTGTTCCCGATGCCATGTCTGGTATCAACGCTGCACTTGAGCCCGGCGTATCGCTCAAATCCTCGGCTAAATATGCCTTCGTGCTGACCTTAATGGTCTTGGGCTTTTTTGCTGTGGTCGCTGGAGATGGCTTATTAGGGGAAATTCAATATATCTTACCGGCGTTCTTGATCTTTTTTGTCTTTAACTGGCTACTTATTGCCTGGGTCTTTTAACCGGCGCCAGCAACCCATGAGCGCCCTAGATTCAGCAAGCTTCGAGGCTTAGCTGAGCGCTGATACCCAAGCAAGCGATCTAATCGTGAGGGGTGCAGGATTGCCTCCACGCATTGGTCTGCTTACCCATGCTCACTTCGGAGGATCGACCTGTGAACTACGACTACGACCCCATTCCTCTTGAAAGGCGTACACAGCTCACAACAGCTGAGGGACTGGCCCGCAGCGGCCAGTATCTAGAAGACATTAGCAGACGTCGGACCGTACGGCAGTTTTCAAATCAACCGGTAGCGAGGGGAATCATAGAGAATGCGGTCCGTGCAGCGGGTACCGCACCTTCAGGTGCCAATCATCAACCCTGGCACTTTTCCTGCGTCAGTGATCCTAAAGTAAAACGTGAGATCCGCCTGGCAGCTGAAAGCGAGGAACGTGCTTTTTACAATGGTAAAGGTGGTGATAATTGGCTTCAGGACATTGGCCCCCTGGGAACTGACGCCCAGAAGCCCTTTCTAGAGACAGCACCTTGGTTAATTGCCATTTTCGCGCAGCGCTATGGCTTCGATGACGAAGGTCATAAACGCAAAAACTACTATATTTCCGAATCTGTTGGGATCGCTACAGGATTTCTGATTACATCCCTGCACCGGGCAGGCCTTGCCACACTCACCCACACCCCGAGCCCTATGAAGTTTTTAAACAGTATTTTAGAGCGCCCCGCCAGTGAACGGCCTTTTATATTAATGGTGGTTGGCTACGCCGCTCCAGATGCACAAGTGCCTAGAGCCGCAACGATAAAAAAGCCTTTTGATGAGATCGCAACGTTTCGAGAGCAAACGCCATCGTCATTTGAATGACGCACCTCAGACGCCTGGGCAACATGCCTGTGCAGGTCGCTTTACTTGACTTTGCACCTCATCCTCACAGTGCCAAAAACCCCTCTGAAAATACCCCAACACTCGCCAACTCAGGGTTTGTTCATTAAAAAGCTACCGGTCAGCAATCCAGTTGCCATGGAACCCCGGGGGAATTCGATGTGGGATATGAATGCAAGCTACAGGGCCGTCGGCAACAGCCTGTGCATTGAGAATTCGCAACTCAGTCGTCTCTGATTGCGTATTAACAACATAACCTAGCAGCCATCCCTCCCCTTCGGGAGCATCATCAGCACGGGGCACAAACACAAACTCCCCCCCCATATGATCGGGGCCAAATTGATATTCGTGGCGCTGGTTTGTCTGCAGATCATGGTGGAACAAACTGTTGGGCTCGGCAAAATTGGAAGTGGGGGAGTTGGGCAAAGTCACTGTCCAGCTGTGCTGATAAGGCTGACCAAAAAACCGCTCATCGACTCGGGGAAATTCTTGCGGTGTGGCGTCAAGAGTACGGCGGGTCACTCGCTGTGTGTTGAGGTCTATTTGCCAGCGCTCTAAACCTATTGGCTGCCCGTTGGGTCCATCGGGGCCATGAGCAAACATGGTTTCGTAGGCCGCCGCATCGATGACCACCGTATTGTCGTCAGCCTCAAAACTGTTGGCGACGTGAAATATCCAACAAGGATCTATCTCGCACCAAATCACCTCGTCGGCTGTACCCGAGCGCGGTAGCAAACCAATTCTGGCCGGACGTTCGCTATTCCAGCGATACGGAAATTTAAAACCCTTTGCCAAGGCCCCCAAAGATAAGGTGACAGGAAGATCAAAGATAATGACAAATCGCTCGGTCAGCGCACACTCGTGAATGGAAGGGCCGTCCGAAACCGGCACCTCTAATTGCCTGAGAATTTCTCCCTCTCGATCAATCGCGACATGGAAAATATGATCGGGTGTCAGCGGTGAATAGGTAATGGCATGCCACTCACCCGTCAGAGGGTCCTCATGGGGATGCGCCGTAAAAGGGCTGGTGAGGACACCCTCAAAATTGGTGTAGGCCACTGTATCAAGCGCTTCGTTTAACTCTACGGGGGGCGTACCCGCTTCAACCAAGGCCAGTATTCGACCGCCCAAACGCAGCACGTTGGTGTTAACCGTATCCCCTGGGCCCGAACGTGGGCCTGGCGCTGCCGGCGGTCCGCCCACTCCCTCGAGGGCTCGAGATCGCACATAGCGATTGTGATACCACTCCGCCCGACCCGCACTCAGGCGTATGCCATGAACCATACCGTCACCTAAAAACCAGTGATGGCCGCGCGGATCCGGACGAAAAGGGTTGGGGCCGATACGCGCATAACAACCCGACAATGACTCAGGCACAACGCCATCGACCTTCAGGTCAGTGAGGCTAAACTCTTCTCGAATAGGTTCATGAATACCGGTTAGGAAAGGGTGCTTGCGCCAGGGGTTCTTCAGCTGTCGAGCCACTGTATTTGAAGCTGTGAGGCCTCCACCGATAACCTTGCGGATCGTTTGCTCTATCGACGACATACTGAATGCTCGCTGTGACGATGTTCCACCTTAGCCCACCGAATTCATAAGGTCGACCGGAAAATATTGAGTAAGCAAGCGGTTAAAAACACGGGGACTGAGGGCCAACACCACAACATCACTGCCAGAAAAATGCAGTCGGTATGCAACCCAAAAGCAATGCCACCCATAATTTGGATGGGAGATTTCGGTTGGCGATGAACCCAGTTGAAAGTAGAGCATCTCCAATCGAGGCGAGCCCCTCATGGTCCAAGCGATCTATTTGCTGAAACCTATAACCGTGACGATGCCGCTATTTTGAAAACAAGACTCAGTGAGAGCGCTGATTTTGAGGCTTCCTGAAAGTGCAAACGTAATGCACTGATACAACCATCCATACATTGCACAACAAGCCCACCGTGCCTGGATGTAAACCAAAGGGCATCCAACCCAAGGACCATCCCCCAACAGCCACACATAAACCGGTCACTAAACCCAAAATAATTGGCGTAGCACGCAAGCTACGAAAATTCACACCCAGATAAAAGGCGGGGGCTATCTGGAGTAAAATTTCAAATTTCAGAACGAACAAACGATACAAGGTCAGGTTCTCTTGGGTGCTCACCCACACCAACACTCCCAGAATTATCCAAGCCCACCATTGACCGGCCCGAGCGCATTCAGAATCACTAGCAGCGGGCCTTAAATACTTGCCATAAATGTCTTTTGCAAAAATTGAAGACAGCGACAAGAGTGCTGAATCTGCGGTACTCATAAGCGCCGCTAAAATGGCACCTAGCAACACCGTAACCACCGCATGTCCAAACCAGCCGGTGTTGAGTACATCACGCATAATCATGGCCATGACCTGGTCGGCTGCACTGCCCTCGAGCCCTGGGAACCGGGCAATCGCGACAAAGCCCAACGCCAAAACAACGACCACAGCAAATAGCGGTAACACCGCCATTCCCGCTAAAGACTGGCGTAGGGTGTCGATTGATCGCGCCGCATAAATTCGCTGGATCGCCTGTGGATAGACCGAGGCGCCAATACCAATGAGAATAACCGTTGAGAACCAGGTCACCGCACCGCGCCCGTCGGGTGGTGCTAACTTTGCTGGGGCGATTTCCCGCAGCTGTGCAAAAGCGGGAGACCAACCCCCCATGTCGCGCTCAATAATTATGGCGATTAAAATGAAACCCATCAGCATCATCGCGCCCTGAATGGTATCGGTCCACGCGACACTTCGCATACCGCCCATCGTTGAATAAATCATCATAATGATCGCCAGCACGACAACGCCCCAAAAGGCATCAATTTGTCCGCCACTGAGCCCAGCCAACATAAGGCCCATCACTTTCAGCTGGGCAAGCACGTAGTTGATGAGAACAACCATAAGGCAAAGCGCCACAAGCACAGACAATGCCTTGGAGGGAAAGCGGTATTCAATGTAATCATTAGGTGTAACGAAATGGTGTTGCCGGGATAAGCCTTGCAACCGCGGAGCAAATAGCAAATAGCCAGCCACGACAGCAATCATGCTGTGCAGAATAGCCAGCCACGTGAAGCCTACTCGATAGGCCTGACCCGTAAAACCAAATAACGCATTGCCGCTGTACTGGGTCGCAAAGAGTGTCAACATAAGCACCCAAAGCCCCATGCCTCTCCCGCCTAGATAGTAATCTCCTAAACTGCGACCCCGGCGTTGACGACTCGCAAACCAACCTATGATTAGCAGAGAGCCCAAATAGCCTGCGATAAAAATGAACGAGCCAGTCTGAAGGGGTAACGCCTGCATCGTCACTCAGAAGGCTCATCGGGCCAGCCCCTCAGAGCCCCCCAAACCACTAGTGCAGACAGCACTATCGCCGCGATAAGTGTCACCCACACCCAGCCCGGTACCAGCCACGTTTGCCAACCAAAATCATTTTCGGGCCAATACCAAGGAATGCCCGATAAAACGGTCAGGAGCACCAGGGCCGACCAGCGTCCTCTGTATTTGAGGTGTTGTGTCATAGCTGTGTGGCCTATCTCTGACGGTGTTTGAGGCTGATATCCGGCGTTAATCTATGGCATGAGTATCGATAGCGCCGGATTTACTCGAACGATGAAAGCGTTCGGAGGCCCAGCTCAACACGCCATAGCCCACCGCGAGCAGTAGCACAGCACCCGCCTCAAATACCAGCTGAGTGGGTTCAAACTCTTTTCCCTGCAAGATAATCAATCGCGTTATACCTGTAATCGCGATAAGCACAGGCAGCGTGACCGGCACGCTGTGCGTCGCGTAGTAAGCACACGCCATGCCGACGACCTCTAGATAAATAAATAACAACAGGAGATCGGCTAGGCGAACGCTACCTTCGTTGGAAAATTCGATAATCTCCATAGCGACTGCCACCATCGCTAGAACACCTATTAGCACCAAAACTAACCGCTCACCGATACTGAAAAGGTCCAGTACGACACGATCGAAACGCGCTAAGAAACGCTCCTGGTGTGGGTCTTGTTTGCTCATGCTGGTCTCCCTAAATGACTTAAGGGCCTGTCGATGGCCGCAGTGTTTACGAACTTCTGTTTTACCACACTACGCGACCCCTGAAAGAGAGGATTACCTGCCGGCCTAGCTTTATTCATGGCCGTTAGTTATCACTCGACACCGTTTCTTTGGCAAATGCACCCGCTCCCTTAGCGCTAAGGCCCCCATAGATAAAGCGTCTTACCACCAGCGGATACAATAACCACCGCACAAACCACCGAGGTAAAACCCGAGATTTTCCACTGGGACTGTGCAGTCTTAATCCCTCGGTTTGCGGCCCTAAGATCGATCCCCAGCGATAGGCAGGCGGCCTAAATCGCGCGGGTAACGGGCGCTGATTTATTCTCGCGAGAAGGTTTCGACACAAGACCTTATAGGCCCAATTGCGCGCTGAGCAACGCAGTGGGTCCGTCGCTGCGACATCGCCAATAGCAAAGATGCGAACATAGCCCTCTACGTTCAAACAAGTATCGGTTCGCACAAAGCCCGCGGCATCCAACATATCTTTGGGTAAAAAATCAGTATGGGGCTTTAGTCTGCCTGCTGCCCAAATAATCAGGTCAGCTCGATAATTTGGGTGATCACCCTCAAATTCGAGACACCCATGGGTCCAATCAGATGTCGTTAGATCATCGCCTAAAACTGCCCGATGACCTGCCTTGAGGGTGACCCCCTCTTTGGCCAGAAGCTCGCGGTGGTAGCGCCTGGTACTGTCGGGATAGCCAGGAAGCAGCTGCTGGCCAGGGAAAAACAAGGTCACTGCTTTGCTGGGATACACGCGCTTTAAATTAAACGCCGAACTGATCCCTGAAGGGCCACCACCCACGACGGCAATCGATCTCGCTGCCGTGACGGCTGCGTGCTGTGATGCTAATCGAGACTCGGTAACTCGGCGAGTATCGAGTCGATCGTCCCGCCAAAAACCATTGCTTACCCCCGAGGCTATCACCAAATAATCCCAGTGAACGCGCCTGCTTTCGCCACTGGCAAGCTCTAATGCGGCGGTTCGCGCGATAGGATCGACTCCTATGGCCTTGCCGTGAATAATCTCAACCTTCTTGAGACGTTGATAATAATCCAGTGGGATTAGGTAATTGCGACGCCACTCAGCGGGTTTAGTAAGCCGCAGCCCCAGCTCCTGGCCACTTATCATCATGGCCTTGGTGGTGACCCCAATGACACGGCAGTGCCTAGATAAATGGCCGGCCGTCAATACCCCGGTGTCACCCAGCCCCAATATGAGCACTGTCGGCAGCGTATTTGAATCTGAAGTAGCAGAGCCATGAACCATAAAGTCAGAACTCCACCTAAAACAATTTATGCTCGCCGAGGTCGCTGATGACGTCGCCGCGAATAATCTGTTGGTAACATTCAGACAGTGTTTTTGATCCGCTCTCTGGGGTTAATGCTTCGGAGTAGGCACCAGATTCCTCGGACCAAACCAGCATAGATTCGGTCGCATAGAAATGTGCAATACGCAGGAACTCCGCCTGATCTCGGGCTCGCTGAAACACAATGCCAAAGGGTGTGAGAAAGGCTGCGGCAAGAAGAAATAAGCGAGGTGGAAGAGAACGGGTTTGTACTGGCCGCTGCAGTATCTGACCCAGAAGCTGCGCTTGGCCCAAGGGCGTAATCGCAGGGCCGGGACCACCGATAGGCAAGATGGCGCCGATTGCCAATGAATTAGTCAGCTGTTCGACCATGTAAGCCGCAAGGTCCTGTTCAGCTATCGGTTTGCAGGCTGTTAAAGTGCCATTACCAAAGACAAAAAAAGGCTTGCCCTGCTGTAAACGCGCAACCTGCCCCGACAGCGATTTAAAAAATGCTGTCGGTCTAACGATGGTCCAGGGCAGATTAGACTCGCGGAGCTTCGCTTCAAATCTTAACTTCTCTTTCTGGAAGGCCAAACGAGGCTTTTGCACACAAATCGCCGAAAGGAGTAGGAACCGACGCACGCGCCACTGGGATGCTGCCGCCAGAAGTCGATTGTTCGCCTCGTACTCAACAAGCCTAGCGTCGCGAATACCTCCAGAGCGACTGGCCAAACATGAAATAACGAAGTCGCAAGGCTGAATATCCTGTAAACACTGCCCCGACTCTGTTAATTCGCCATAAACACATTCGAGATTAGGGTGGGACAGTGTCCACTGTGCGCTTGTCCTTAGTTGCGCAACCACACGGTAGTCTTGCAGCAATAAAGCTTCGACAACATGACGACCTATATAGCCACTCGCACCCGCGACCAGTACTCGATGGGTCACCGTTACACCCCTTTGCTTCAGTTAAAAAGCGATACCCTTCTAAAATTGCCGTATTCGCTCAGGGGAGTATGACCTGCCAGGACCGACACGTCATGACCTGTTAGCGAACAGCCGCAACCCCAACCCTCGACCTTTGATAAAGCCGACAAAGCTTCTATCTAAGTGACGGTTTTTTCGGGGGCTCTAAAATCTTGCGCCCGACGTTGGGCTTCCTGTGAAGCCCCTAAAGCTTCTCCCTAAAACTGACACTGCAAATACCAAATGTCGACAGCTGTCAGTCATGAAGACAAGAATCGTAGTCCTTCGAAACTAGCGATCGGCGAGGACTCGCAGGTGCTCCTCATGCTGTCCTCGATCGATACGGTAAAAGCCAATAGCAACCAACATAATGATCCACAGGAAGTACTGGCATGGCACTAATAAAGCACCCAAATTCCAAACCGTTTCGGCAGGGACTTCACTGGGCGCGACGCCACTGGGAAAGGCCACCACCTGTAAAAGCATGCCGGCGATAAAAGTACCGATACCCTGATTTGTTTTCTTGATAAAGGTTATGGCCGCAAAAAATATCCCCTCATTGCGGCGCCCGGTTCTAACCTCTGCTTGCTCTACCAAATCGGCAACCATAGACGCCAATATGGCCTGCATGGCAATAATCATCCCAAGATCGATGGTCTGCAGCGTCAGCAACATAGGAAATAATATAGGGTCACCATTATCGGGCAACCATCCTAATAGCCTTAAAACAACAGCGGCGGGCTGCAATAGAAAGGCAATGACCCCCAGTGAGATCACCGCACGACGTTTTCCCAACCAACGGGAAACGCGAGGGGCCACCAACAAGCCGAGTGTTGCTGAAACAATCACCATCGCCGTCCAGTAAAAAATTTGAACAGAAGTAAACTCCCAAAAATACGTCAGCATCAAAAACGTCAGGGCCGCCGTTAAGCCCCCGGCGGCAGCACTCGCCATTCCTGAAATAAACAGCGCGAGAAAGCTCCGGTCTTTTAATAACTCAAATATTTCCGCAAATATGGTCCTTAAACGCTTAGTCGGCCGTGCCGGAAAGTCAGTAATGCGAACATGGCTTTGAGTACCCAGAGCCGATAACAAAATAATCACGAACATGAGCGCGCCGGCAATCAGCCCGTAGGTTTCATAGCCTTCACGGTTGAGCGTGCCTGTGGAATAACTTTCATTCGGAACCAAAAGAAAGCCGAACATAAAAACCGCCAACAGTGCTCCGCCAGCCCAACCAAAAAAATGTCGCCAAGCCTGCACCGTGGTGCGTTCGTCATAGTCTTGTGTGAGCTCGGGCATCAGCGCCGAGCTCGGCGTTTCGAAGAATGTAATCAGCGTGCGAATCAAAATGGCAAAAGCGAGTAGATAAAAGAACAGGCCCTGATTGCTTAACTCTGGGGGCTGCCACAATAAAAAATAACAAAGCGCAACGGGCACAGCACTGGCATACATAAAGGGATGGCGACGGCCCCACCGCGAACGGGTGTTATCCGACCAATAGCCGACCACAGGGTCACTGATAGCATCTACTAGGAGTGCGATTAGTAAGGCCGTACCCGCTAAGGCTGGCTCTAAGCCAACCACAGTTCCATAAAACAAAAGTAAAAAGTAGGCGAAGCCATTATCTTTGATGCCATAAGCCGCAGAACCCAGACCGTAGGCGAGCTTAACCCTGAGCGGCAATTTTAAGGAGGCGACACCCGATTCAGTCAAAATTGAATGTCCAAATTAAAGCGCACAACAGTCACCTGCCGCCTATTGAAACGCGGACAAATGGCAATGAACAGTTTGAGCGACGACATCACGGCCTAACCTCTTTTTATTATTTTTAATCAGCCACGACTAGCTAAATGAGGCACTTTCTTGGTGCTGAACAGCTTAGACCATAAACAAAGTTTTCACAGCGTCTCGCCCTCGATACCTTTCATCCCACTGCCGCAAGGCCTGTCGCTCACCGACAAGGTCGGTCTCGGTAAAGCGCATGAACTGGAGGAATGCCCCAAGAGTGCAGTCACTGACCCCAGGCTTAGCGCCCTCTAGAAACTGGCGACCATCCTGTAAAAGCTGCTCGACGTAATCAAATCCAGGCTGAATCTGTTGGGCCAGCGCCTGTGCTTTTTCTGGGTCGGGAGGAAGACCTAGAGGTGATTTCTGGCAATGCACATATTGCCCCATAGGCAGGGCTATACGCATTTCAATAATGCGTTCTAAATTGCGCGCTACGGCCTTTTCTTCGGGTTCGCTAGGCAGCAAACTAGGCCCGAGGATAGCGCTCTCTAGATATTCAATAATGACCAAAGATTCAGTGATAAATCGACCTGAATTAAGCTCCAACACGGGTAGTGTTCCCCAAGAATTTCTCGCCAGATGCTCGGGTTCACGGTGCCGACCTTTTAGGGTATTGACGGTAATGGGTTCAATATCAAGGTCACAGCCAAGGGCTTTGCGTTCGGCAATGTAGAGCGTTACACGCATGGGGTTGGGTGCCAGCGGCACGGTATAAAGCTTCATAGAGAACTCGCTGTCATCATCATGTTAAGGATCTTCTAAGGGCCGGAAAAAATTCCCCCATTTCACACCACCTGAAAGCCCGCACGACTGATAGGCAGGCTGCGAATACGCTCCCCGCAAGCGGCATAAACAGCATTGCAAATAGCGGGTGCGACGGGCGGCAAAGCTGGCTCCCCCGCACCTGATGGCGGGTAATCTGATGCCAAGAACTCAACATTTATCTTGGGGCTCTGGGGTAGCCGCAGTAATGGGTATTGGTGAAAATTAGTCTGCTCTATCGCTCCTGAGCGAATACTGATGCGCTGGTCTGCTAGCGCGCTGACTCCGTCGACGACGCTGCCTTGAAACTGATTCTCTGCACCGCTGAGATTCACAATCTGACCCAGGTCAGCGGCAACCCAAACCTCGTGTACAGTCACCTGCTTATCGGCATTGACAGAAACCTCAGCGACCTCCGCTACATGTCCTGCATGACTGAAAAAGAAGCCCAATCCCAAGCCGCGGCCTTCGGGCAACCCTCGACCCCAACCCGCGGCTCGAGTCACCGCCGCAATGACTTCGCGCGCTCGAACCGTATTCAGGCTTGCAAGGTCATCGGGTTTAAACCATTTATCCTCACCCAGCGCTGCCATCAAAAACTCCCGGTGCTCTTGACCAGCAGCTTCTGCCAACTCATGAAGAAAGCTTTGTTCGGCAAAGGCATACACATTGGATATGGGTGCACGCCAAGCCCCTGTCGGTGTTTTTGAAGCTAACATAGTCTGTGAAATATGGACGTTAGGAATCACATCGTCAGGAAAGTTATAACCGCGATAGCCCGCGCCGTAGTTGGCTTCCTCGCCATCAGATGACACAGACACCACATGATTTCTCCAGCCTGTGAGTTCCCCCGATTCAGACAGCGCCGCCTGTAGTCCGAAGTAAGCAGGCGATCGATAAAAGTCGAAGGCCATGTCGTCTTCACGCATCCACTGCAGCTTGACCGGTTTGCCCATGTGCTTGGAAATAACCGCAGCTTCACGAACATATTCATTAGACAGTCGCCGCCCAAAACCACCGCCACCTCGAACCTGATGCACTGTAATGGCCTCGGCCGGAAGTTCGAACAGCTTAGCCAGCGTAGCCTGGGCATACCCCGGAGTCTGACTTGAGGTCCACACCTCAACTGCTGTTGCGGTGGTATGTGCCACGCAGCTTTGGGGTTCCAGCTGGGCGTGGGAGATAAAATCTGTCGCATAAACCGAACTGAGCACACGCTTGGCATTGGCAAACGCTGCCTCAGGATCTCCAGAATTTTTAACCTCACGCTCACCTGTCGCCCGCTCAGCGGCCTTTAACGCTTTCGCCTCAATAGCCGCGGAGTCGTCAGTAGATGCCGAACTGATATCCCATTCGACCTTCAGAGTCCTTCGTGCTTTTATTGCCGCCCAAGTGTTCGAGGCCACTATCGCGACGCCCCCCGCCACGTGGATACTTTTACTCAGATCAAAACTGGGTGGGCCCGCATCACCCGCAATGATGAATGCATCTAATATACCCGCTAAGCCTTTAACCTCGGCGAGGTTTGCGGTCTTGGGTACCCCACCGATTTGTGGGCATTTAACGTAAGTTGCGTACAACATTTCAGGTACAGAAACGTCGATACCAAAAATCGGGCGGCCGCGCACAATATCCGATGCCGCGGCATTCACGATTCGCTGCCCCAGTAAGCGGTAGTCACTTCGCGCTTTCAGTACCACCTCGCCATCGGCGGGCACCGGCTGTTCTGTGGCTGCAGCGACAAACTCGGCAAAGCTGGCGCTGCGCCCTGAAGGTGGGTGCAGCACCATAGATGGTTGGGTAGTAAGTTCAACCCGTGGAACCCCCCACTGCTGAGCCGCACTGCGTAAAATCATTTCTCGCGCGGCAGCTCCCATTTGCCGCAGTTCGTTCCAGCGGTTTCGCACCGACAATGAGCCCCCGGCAAACTGAGCGCCGAAACGATTAGCATCAATGGGCGCGAGGATGACTTCGACAGCCTTCCAGTCGGCATCGAGTTCTTCCGCTACGATCATGGGAAGTGCAGTATTTACACCTTGCCCAACATCGGGATTTGGCGCCGCAATGACGATACGACCATCATCATGAATCACCACATAGGGATTGAGTAAATTTGCGGGGGCGGATGTCTTCGCTGTCGCCACTACGGAGATACCGCCACTACCCAAGGCAAGGCCAAAGCTCGAATAGCGAATAAAATCCCGTCGTTTTAACCCGTGAACGGCACCCGTGCTCATACTGACACCTTGCCATCGAACTGAGACTCAGTGGTGTCATGCCCGACCTCGTAAAACGACAATCCCTGTAACCGAGTTGATGCAGTCTGTATCGCGGCAACAATACGCGAGTAGGTACCGCAGCGACAGATATTACCCGCCATGGCACCCTCAATGGCTTCAGATGACGGGTTTGGGTTGCTTTTTAACAAAGCGGCGGCACTCATGATTTGGCCCGCCTGACAATAACCGCATTGCGCAACATCATGGGCTATCCAGGCTTCTTGAACCGGGTGAAGTATATCCCCCGCGAGGCCCTCAATCGTGGTCACGGCGCGATCCTTGATGGCCCCAAGTGGCATCTGGCAAGAGCGAATAGGTACGTCGTCTAACCAAACAGTGCAAGCACCGCACTGTGCGACACCGCATCCGTATTTAGTACCCACCAACCCAACAAGGTCTCGTAGGGCCCATAGCAAAGGCATATCAGGATCCGCACCGGCTAACTCATGAGACTTACCATTGATACTAACTTGCATGATCGATCTTCCTATTAATCAGCATTGCTTATTGTAGTGCCCTCGCTGGATAAAATGGGTGGCCTGTCGAGAGCGTCAAGGGTAGCAAGTGGCAAAAGCCCCCTATCGAGACACCGCGCGAGCATAGGGTTCGCTCCCACGCCAGTAGCATGCTGCGCCAAAAATACATGTTGAGAGTACAACCACCAAAGCCCAACGCAGCGAATTGACGCCAGTGCTGGCGAAATAATCGCTGAGCATACCCACAACTAACGGACCCAGCCCAAGACCCAATAAGTTAATCGCTAAGAGCATAAGTGCCGACGCCTGGGTGCGCCAATGTGTTGGCACTAAATTTTGAATCGCCGCGTAGCTAGGCGCGATCCAAAAACTGGCAAATACGGCTGAAACGCCCATAAACACCAAGGCAAACGGCAGCCCGTCTGGCCCGCCAATGCGATGCGTTTCAGGCCATAAAACGAAGGCAAGCTGAGTGGGCAGGGCAATCAGCAGGCCGATCACGGGTACACGTAACTGCCAACGAGGATCTTTACGGGCCCATCGATCAACCAGTAAGCCTCCTGTCACAGCGCCCAGCGTGCCACCAAAAACACCAATCAGACCCAGCCAAAGCCCTGCGTCGACCAATGACATGCCATGGGTACGTACGAGAAAACTGGGTGACCAAATACCCAATCCGTAACCTGCGATTCCTGCAAAGCCGACCCCTGATGCTATCCATAAAAATCCGGGAAGGCGCGCTATACCTTTAATAGCCGCCAGTAACGATTCGTCACCCACTTCATTGCGGGGCTGACGCTTGGGTTCTTTCACAGTAAAAAACAGCAATATCGCCAGCAGCACACCGGGAATTCCAAACACCAAAAAGACCATTCGCCAACCCAAGGCCTCGGCTAAAAGGGCGCCCCCAAACAAACCCACAAGGATGCCTAAATTCGGTGCTGCAGCAAGAACACCCTGAGCCACTGCACGGCGCTCGGGGGGGAAATAATCGGTAATCAATGCTTGAGAAGGGGGCGTACCGCCAGCCTCACCAATACCAACACCGACACGCAGCAAGGCGAGATGTGCGAAGCTACCCGCTGTAGCACAAAGCGCCGTGACAGCACTCCACGTTGCCATCGAAATTGCCAGCACATTGCGTCGCGACCAGCGATCGGCCAAGCGAGCCACTGGAATACCCAAAACGGCATAAAACAAAGCAAATGCCAGCCCAGAGAGTAAGCCCATTTGCGTGTCAGACGCGTTGAACTCGGCTTTTATCGGCTCCAGAAGAATCGTCATCACCTGACGATCTACAAAATTGAAGACGTAGCCTAAGGTCAGTAGGCCCAGTACATAATTGCGATAACGCGTACTAAAGGCTTTGTACGGTGCTTCTTCATCAGTAGCGCTTGCTAACTCTTGAGTGTCGCTATTCGCTGCGGTATTCACAGATCTGCTCGGCATTCAGCTTTTCGCGGCACGACGTAGTGAAGATAGTGTAGGAATGAGCACGGGGGTGTCGCGTAAGTAAGCTTGATAGGCGGGATCATCTCCCCAAAGCGATGCGCCACGGTGAGCCAAAGTGGGGATACCGCTTATCCGCGTCAATAAAATCACGACAAAAACCGGTGATAGCAGGGTCATAAACTGCCAGCCTTGCATGAGGGGAAGTGCCGCTAGGAAAATACCCGTCCATAGCAGGATCTCGCCCAGATAGTTGGGATGACGGCACACTGACCATAACCCGCGACAAATAAAGCGCCCGGCGTTTTCCGGATTTTTTCGAAAATTTGCCTTTTGTTTGTCAGCAATAATCTCCAAGCCAAACCCAACAAACCAGATCAAAAAGCCTAGCCCGGAAAAAACAGAGAATGCTGCACCATCGGGGGTTAATATCGCCACCAATGCCGCGCTACTGGTCACGCTCACCCAAACACCCTGTAAGGTCCACACCAGCAAAAAACGCCAAAAGGACTGCTTAATTTTGCGAAATCGCTGATCTTCCCCGACATCGGCAATACGTAAAAACAAAAAAGAACCCAGTCGCAGGGCCCAAGTTACCACTAAGGCGCCCACAACATAGTGATAGGCGTTAGCGAGGGGGTTGAGTAGTAAAGCCAGTAATACTGCCGTGATAAAGGTGAAACTACCGATCAAATCGTAGAAGCGTTCAGTGCGTGCCCACCAGGCATAGCCAAAGCCCACAAGCTGAATTAAAAATATGACTGCAAAAATAACAGGCAGTACCGGCACCTCTCCGATACGGCTAGCAGCGGGGTTTACCACCGCGGCGTAAAGCAGGCACACAAAAACTAAAAGCCCGGGCAGCAAGTGTTTTTTATTCAACATTAATCAGCGTCTCGAGCGTTGATAGAAGCTAATTGCGCAGGCAACAGTTGAACTATTAATCAACGCTATAGTGCTGGCTGATACCGTCGTCATGGCGCTGTACCCGGAGGAAAGTCCCCCAGAAGCTCACTGGCTACCGCCGTCGTCGCCTTGTATCGCTCGCTCATTGTTGGATGATCTTTTAAGCGCCCCTCGGCAATGCCGCGCCAGACAATCTTCTGTGTATCGGCATCGATAACGTCGAGAATAGCCGTGCCCTCATCGTATTCACGCACAGTGGGCCCCGAGCTATAACCAACGCTTACTGAATTCCCATAGGTTCCCGCCGATACACCACCGTGCATACCTTTATCGTAGCCAGTGGAGTGAATAATTTGTTGGCGCTGTTTGGAGACGGTGTAATTTATCCAAAAATCGGCGTCCTCGGTTTTACTCTCGCGCAGGTTATGGATTGCGAGCTCCTTGCTGACGACTTCGCGAATACGTTTATCCGATGAATTAAACTTTCGGTATTGCGCTTCACGAGAGTGAACAACATCGTCATACCAGCGGTAGGTTTTGAAGTTGGAAAAATCAAAATCCTGATCGTAGTCAAGCTCGTAGGTCGGCTTACTTGCACAGGCCGAAATTAGGGCAAAAGCGACAGCAAATAAAACAGTCCGAAACATTAAGGTAACCTAGTGGTGTTGAACGCTACTAGAGAATACACGGTTGGCTACAATTTGACTGCCCCGTTGGATACGCAATCATGATTACCATCGCATTACTGCCAGATACCCATGACATTCCCCTGCATGCCATTGCACAGTGGCGTAGCGAGCTGTCTGCAGCCGATCAAGGGCGAACCACGCTCATGGCCGGGACCCCACGACAAACAGAGTTTGTTGTGGCGCGGAAGCTACTCAAATCACTGGCCCAAAACCGCCTAGATATATCTGCCGAGGTTGTATCAGCTGCAGGGGCTGCTCCGAGGTTGCTGACTCTCGACGGCGGGTCAATTGCCTGCAGTATTGCCCACTCAAAAAACACGATCCTAGTCGCGATCAATACAGTAGGATCTATTGGAGTTGATGTAGAACATCACCAGCCCAGATCTATCGCCAAGGTAGTGCAGCGCTATTTTTGGCCTGAAGGTAAGTCGTATTTTGCAAACTGCCCTGAGGCGGCGAGCAGAGCTTGGTTTTATCGGCAGTGGTGTATTCGTGAAGCGTTGGTCAAACACCAAGGTGATGGCAATCTGTTCCAGCTACTGGGAAAGCCGCTGACCCTGCCCTTAGGGACGCTAGGTCAGATAAGCCAGAGTCATACCATCACTATGGGTGTCATAAGCTCGGGCGCATCGCAGCCTGAACTGCTGTGCTCGACCCTAAACCGAGACTTGCAGTGGCAGTTTGCTCCGTTAAACACTGAGATGGGGTTGTCGGCGCTGACCCCCCTAACCAACCAATGACTCGAGCGGGCCTCACCTGAGCTAACGAGAGTCGGGGCAGATCCAGCACCGGAATTCTGTACTCCCGATGAGCATCGTAGGCGACGGTTTCCACATCAAACGGTGTAAAGGCCGCTTGATAAAACAGCATTTCAATGACGATAGCATGACCAAAATAACGCGCCCAAACCGCCTCGGCAGCAAAATAGGCCTGACGCTTTGTCAGTTTTAACAGTGCGAACTGATCATCACGGTACGATGGCTGCAGGTGCAACCCTGCACTTGCTATTAAGGCGTCGGCAGACACTGGGCTTAAGGCCTGCCAAAGTTTTATGACGGAGTGGGCTTGCATAGAAATGGGCCTCTGTGGACAACACTAGAGCAACCACTATCTCGTAGCAGTCTGACAACTCCCTTCTGCAAATGCTCACCACTAAGGCTAAAAAATGTCGAATTATGGCGATCAAGGTCCTTAAGTGCCGAGGCAAGTACCGGCGCATAATCGCAGTTGTTGAGGAGGCTCAACTGCCGACTCAGGATTGGCAAGCGTGACTCCACCCCCTGCCAGCTCCAGACCCCCGCTGAAACAGAGACCTTCACATGGACCGGTGCACTGCAAACTCAGCCTGCTCTGGGCGCGGCCTCCCCACTCAAAAACCTAAGCTGGGTTATTATTGAGGCACCTGTTATTTACCCCTAGCTGGAATCCATAGCTCCATGATTCGGATCACCGCATTTAATTCCCCTGAGCTTCAAGTCGATAGCTGGACTATTCATTCGGGGGACGCCTGGTGCGTAATAGGCCCCAACGGTTCAGGAAAACAATTTATTGATCAACTCCTTCTGGGACAACTTGAGGGCAATGACCCCGCCTCGGTCATCCACGAACTACCTCTGGCGGCAATAAGCCTCGTCTCTTTTGAGCGACAACAAGCCATCTATGAGCAGGAGCTTAAGCTGGCTGCCACCGATCTACTCCCCGAGAGCGATACCGCGACACTGACCGCCGAGTTTTTGCCCGCCGAAAAACTTGATGACCCTCTTATCGATACGCTGAATTTGCGTCACCGGCTGGACCGGCCATACACCCAACTAAGTACTGGCGAGAGCCGAAAATTACTCATTGCCCAAGCCCTGCTTCAAGGGGCAGAAGTTCTGATTCTTGACAATCCGTTTGACAGCCTCGATCAGCAAGCCTGTGAAAATCTGTCAGCTGCACTAGCGGCGGTATGGCAAGCGGGCAAAACCTTAGTGTTATTGTTGAGCAACCGCACCGATATACCCCCGTGGTGCGGGGCTCTCGCCACCGTGGAAAATGGCAGGCTCAGATCTCTTAAAGACGACGATGTCGTCCACCAGGCGCAATTTCTCGAGGCCTTGTTTTCACCAATAATTCAGCCCGACTGGCCAGAGCAAGCTAAGCAGCTGGGGGATTTTCCACACAAGTACATCATTGATATTACCAACGCGTCGGTACGTTACGGTGATCAGGCCGTCTTGAAAGATCTGACCTTGCAACTCGCGCCCCTTGACCACGCCCTAATTACTGGCGAAAACGGCGCAGGAAAATCGACGCTGCTGGGCCTAATCACGGGAGATAACCCCCAAAGCTACAACAATGATATCCGTGTTCTGGGTTTCCAGCGCGGCCATGGGGAGTCTATCTGGGAGTTAAAACAGCAGATGGGCATCGTAAGTAGTGAATTACATCGGCTGTATCGTGTGCGCTGTGACGCTCTGACGGTGGTGTGCTCCGGATTCTTTGATTCAATTGGCGTCTATGAACGAGTTAATGAAGTTCAAGTGAACATTGCCAAGCAGTGGCTTCAGGCGGCAGGGCTGGGTGGACGCGACGCTGAGCCTTTCCATACCATGAGCTATGGAGAGCAGCGACTGGTTCTCATTGCCCGAGCCTTGGTTAAGTCGCCGTTACTGTTGGTTTTGGACGAACCCACCCAAGGCCTTGACGAGCTGAATCGATCAAGAATTATGGATTTACTTCAAACCCTTGAGCAACGTCGCCACACCACTCTCATCTTTGTCAGCCACCGACAGGATGAATACCTGCCGCTGTTTAGACACCACCTTCATCTAAAAATACCTATCACCAGGGACTCAGCTTCGCCATAAAACCTGATTGATAGGCTATGAGGGGTCGACGGCACTGAGTCTAGCGACTAGGCTCATAGGGCTACGTTCGGTGTGTCGAGATAAATGTGAGAGCAATAAGTAAGTTTTTGATGGTGACAGCGGCGCTTATGAGTGCTCTCGTCGTCGGCGCACTCATCATAAAGGAAAGCGATTTTTTTCGAGAATTTGTCGCGGCAGAGGTCAGCAAACGACTGCAGCGAACCGTCACTTTTTCTGATATTGATATCGACCTTGATATCGATAAATCGATCAGCGTCAAAGCAACCGATATCGTGATCGCTCAACCCGCAGGATTCGACGGTCCGGACTTTTTAAATTTAGGGTCTGCTGCACTTAATGCATCAATTCCCGACCTTCTATTAGGTCAACCCAAGATAAGCGCATTAAAACTTTCCCAAGCTAAGCTCTACCTCATTCAAGGAACACAGGGGCAAGCGAACTGGAAATTTGCGTTAAATGAATCATCCCCATCTACCGTGACGGTTAGCAAACCAGGAGGAACGCTACCCGTCTTGCTAGAACATGCCGACATCAAGGATTTACAGTTAACCCTAGTTGATAGCCGTGAGGAGATTCGAACATTAAAGGTCAATGCCACGCTCAAACACGATGAAAGTGGCGCGACATTGTCCGTTTTAGGGGACATTAACGAGGCACCATTAAGAGCCAAAATTGAGGCCTCGTCGGCGGATGCCTTGACGACGCTAACCGACGTCAACCTGAGTCTTGATATGCAACTTGGCGATGTGCGCCTCACGGGAAAAGCGCTTGTGGGAGATCTCACAGCGCCGGCGAGACCTCAGGTAAACCTCGCATTGGAGGGGCCCAGCGTTGAGTACTTCACCGACCTACTCAACCTACCACCGCTTAGCCGAGGTCCGTTAGACCTCAGAGTGTCTATGCAACCGGGCATAGAGCGCATGGTTGTACGGCTAGACGGCTTGATCGGTGACTTTTCTGCGGTTGTCAGTGGCGAGGTTGATAACTTAAGGGTCTTATCCCAAGTTGATATGGCTGTCGCCATTAATGGACCTGATCTTGGGCGCCTTGGAGATTTAGTCGGGGCAGCCAACGTCCCCCACGTACCCTTTAGTGCGACAGGTAAAGTGACAAAAGATCAGCAGAGACTGAACATCCCTGACTCTCGCATCAACATAGGACGCCTACAAATAGCGGCGGCTCTTGAAATTCCCAATCTACACAAGCCTACTCAGGCCAATTTGTCGGCGGAGGCATCAGTTCCAGCGATTGAGGTTTTTCAAGATATCTTAAACCTCCCCTCAGGGTTACAGGGCGCAGTGACGGCTCAAGTATCGTTAAAAAATAACGAACAAAACACGGCGGTAAATAGTCTGATCTCCACCGAATATGGGGAACTGCAAGCCACAGGAGAACTTCGCGGCGCTCGCGAATTTACCGGGACCTCAATGACGCTTTCGGCCACAGGTGATGACCTTAGCACCCTGCTCGAACTTGTTGGTCAAAGACCCGGATTTCACGATGATTGGGCTATAGAAACTGACCTTATGGTCACTAAAAATCACGTCGAACTCAGCGCGGGAAAACTATCGCTCCAAGGTGCCTCGAGTGATTTCACTGCGATTTTTCCCCGTGAAAATCCTGGAGACGAATTTACTGTCAGCACCGCTAATATGAGGGTGACCAATCCAAGGAAAACTCTTAGTTACTGGCTAAAAGATGAAAATAGCCTGTCGCTAATTCCCAGCCAAGCTGCAGCGGGCAGCCTGATTGCCGAATGGTCTACCGACACGCTAAATCTGCGCGATCTCGATATCACGCTGTCAGACATGAACGCTCAAGGGGTCATTACTGTTATTCCAAAGCAGAAGGCAGTGCTAGGAGATTTGAGCCTCGGTGGCAAAAACCTGACAGAACTACTCCCCCCCCAACATCTACCCTCGCAAATTCCTACGACCCAGCTCGATCAGCCTCTTAACGTTACCAGTAAGTTCACTATTGAACCCGAGACGTTCAAGCTTTCGAGCCTAAACCTCAAAGTCGGCGATTTAACAGTTGATGGCGGCGTTGAATTTTCTCAGGGCACTTTCGATGTTGACGCCTTAATTGCCGCCGACAATGCCTATGCTTGGGCTGTCATCGACAACAAGGGAAACAAGAAGACCCCCGAGGGGCCTCTTGCCATAACGGCTAAAGTTAGTCTGTCCCAAAGCGGCACTCAGATGTCTGTCCGTGAATTCACATTGAATACGGCTGCTGGCGGCAGTATTCATTCACAGGGCGAAGTTGAGTTCGGAGAGACCTTTTCAGGAACCGGTCTAAAGATAGCGGTCGATTTACCCGACCTGCAGCGACTGGGCTGGCTGGCAGGCTTAGCGCTGCCGAAGATTCCATTGCAGGTCAATGCCGCGTTTAGTGGGGACGAATCGCAACTCTCAGCAAGCAAATTAAGCGTTAACTCTCTCGATTCAGAATTTAGCGGCCGTCTTAGCATCAGTGATCCATCACACCCCAAAATCCAGTTAGCACTGCACAGCAGCAGGGTGGATTTACGACCTTTTTATGACCCTGTAGCCAGTGACGTGCAAAACGAAGACGTGCAAAACGAAGCGCCGGCAACTTCAACTGAACCTACAAGCCACTCTCGCGAAAAGTCAGAGCCGGAGCCGGAAAAAACAGCTTCGAAGCATCAAAAATCTGCATCTAAAGGCAAAAGTTCTGGACCTAAAAACAGTCGATCTACACAGAGCAAAAAAAAGAAGGCAGCGAATAAAAAGGTGATTCCAATCGCCGATATTAACCTCGAAATCCTCCAGCGTTTCGATGCTGAAGTAAACTTTACGATCGATAAACTCATAGGGCGTAAACGTCGCTTTAACGATGTTGAGCTAATCAGTAAGGTACAAGACGGAGCCCTTCTCGTTGATGACGCAGCGATAAAAAGTGATTCTGGAGGCCTAATTGAATTGTCCGGCTTTGCCGTACCAGGCGACGAAGAGTATTACTTTGGCTTGACTATTGAAGGCAGCAATATCAAACCTATGCTACCGAATAGCGCCATTGAGCTTGATGAATTAGCTGCGCTGCCCGGGGCGAACTTTTCAGGTGAGCTGTCGGGCGCTGGCACCAGCCTAAGAGAACTGGCCGGAAGTTTAAACGGCAGTTTGCAAATCACCACAGAGGAAGGGGTCATCCCCGGTGAGCTGTCCGGATTCTTTACCAACGGCTTTCTTTCTGAGCTCCTGTCTTTACTCAATCCACTCGAGGATAGAGAGGCGGTCACTCACCTGCAGTGCATGGTCGCTTTCGCTGAAGTTCTCGAGGGTAAAGTCGAGGGAGATCCCTTTGCTACGATCGTATCCGACGAAGTCGCTATTGTCAGTAAAGCCCATCTCAACCTGCACAATGAAAAATTATTCATGTCTTTTAATACGGTTCCACAAAAAGGCTTAGGTATTAGCGCAAGCTCAGCCTTCAACCCCTTCGTGGGGGTTGCCGGCACACTCGCCCGACCTCAGGTGACCGTAGACGCGGAGGGTGCTCTGATTCAAGGCAGTCTTGCAGTGGCGACTGGCGGTATATCACTTATTGGCAAAAGCTTTATCGATCGCCTCTCCGTGAGCAAAAAATCTTGTGACAAAGCTGAGGAAAAATTCATCAGTAAACGTGCGGCGTCTCAAAAAGCGTTTAAACGTTTTCGACAGACGGTCTTATCTAGCATGGGCGCCTAAGACGCCTACAGAAGAATCTAGTCGTTAAGTTTTAGCCTTTTAAAGTACAGCCTTCACATTCGCTATAGGTCCCGAATGAGACTCAATTTGACGATCGTGGTTTAAATGAAAGCATAGATCAGCGCGACCGGGCATTACCTGCAGGCCCCAATCCGTGAGTCTTTGATAAAACTGTACGAAACGCTCAACACCCGCCCGATCCATCAAGGCGTGACTCGAAGGCGAGGCGAGTTGATGTCGCCCGATCAATTTTTGCTCCTGCTCCCAACGCCAATTTACAACGGTGTCAAAGTGTGGCGCCTTCAATACAACTAGCGTTGTTATTAACTCAAACACCGCCGCATAACGCCCCGCAAGAGATTGGTTAACGTATTCACGCCAGCTAGCCTTTGGATCCTGCTCACGCTCCAAGTCATTAATGGGGTGCTCGAGGCGATGAAGGGGCTCGGGAGGAAGACCCACACACCAGCCTTCAAGTATGACTAAGTCTATGTTGTCGGTTGTTACGGTTTTTTCCTGTGGCGCTCTATCGTCGGTCGCCTTATCAAACTGAGGGATTGTCAGGGTACCGTCACGCCGCGCAAGCACTGCCTGCAAGACCGTTTCCAATGCCCCAATGTCGTGGGTACCGGGAACACCTCGAGTGGCAAATAACGGATTAATGTCCTTAGCCACAGAGAGACGCTGAGACCGAGTCAGATAAAAATCATCAAGGGATAGACGCAAAACATTGAAGCCTAGAATGTCTCTTAACCAAACCTCCAACAGCGCCGCCAAAGTACTCTTCCCCGAGCCCTGACACCCATATAAACCCACCACCTGAGGTGGACTACCCGGCGCGGCCCTTGCCTCGTTTTGATGCTTTGAAATAAACCGCACCAACGGCGTAAACCAAACCTCGGCAGTCTCACGATAACTGTTAGGCAAACCTTCCCCGGCAATAAAGGAGGCCCAAAAACTATTGCCAGGAAGTATGTCTCCTAATTCATCCATAAAATAAGCGCTGCCCCCGTTCTCTGCCCGATCAAGCATTGCTTTCATTAGGTCAGGCAATCGGCTGTGATAAATCACCGCTCACAAGAGACAACTATGTACTTTGCCCAAATGAATTAGCGGTGTATGTTGAATTGTAATGATGCCCTAGTAGGGTAACTCTGACCATTTAAAGGACTGACTGCTTGAATTTTACAAAACTTATCGCCGATATAGATGCTTCGGAACCTGGCCCTAAGACGGCTGCCATCTTTGATTTCGACGGCACAATTATCGCTGGATTTTCAGCCACTGTGTTCCTCCAAGACGCACTCACCCGTGGCGAGCTCAAGCCTGAAGAACTGTATGAACTCACCCGCGCCCTTGCAGGTTTTGGCATGGGAAATATGGGCTTTTCTGCGCTCATGGCCGTTCATGCCCAGTATCTTGCAGGCCGTAGCGAAGACGAATATACCCTCAACAGCGAACGCCTTTTTCGCAAAAAAATTGCCCGGCTCATTTACCCCGAGGCCCGTGAACTCATCGCTGCTCACCAAGCAAAAGGCCACTCTGTCGCCATAATAAGTTCAGCAACACCTTATCAAGTCATGCCAGCAGCGAGAGATCTGAACATTGACCGCGTCTTTTGTACCGGATTAGCAGTTGAAGACGGAGTTTTTACCGGCGGTGTCATTAAACCCACGTGCTTTGGCGAGGGCAAAGTCGATGCTGCAGAAGCCCTAGCGAAAGATACCGGCGCCGACCTGAGTCAAAGCTTCTTTTACTCCGACAGTGTCGACGATATTCAACTGCTCGAGTATGTAGGGCGACCGGTTACCTTAAACCCCAGAAAACGTCTCAAGCAAATCACAAAAGAAAATAATTGGCCCACAACCACTTTTGATAGTCGGGGCCGAATGTCCGTTAATCGGTTTCTGCGGTCCGTCGCGGCCACAGGATCCCTTGTGGGTAGCGTCGCAGCCGCACTGCCCCTCTATGCACTAACCGGATCTAAACGGGACTCTCTCAATTTTTCTATTTCGCTCTTTGCCGATACCTGCAGCGCACTAATAGGCCTGAATCTGGAAGTTAATGGCGAGGAAAATCTTTGGGCTCAGCGTCCTGCGGTGTTTATGTTCAACCATCAAAGTAAAGCCGATGTTGCCATTATGGCTCGTCTGGTTCGACGGGATGTTGTCGCGGTGGGCAAAAAAGAAATACAGCGCGTGCCGCTGATTGGCCAGGCTATGGGGGCTGCGGGCGTGGTCTTTATTGACCGGTCTGATCGGAGCAAGGCGATTGAATCAATGGCACCACTGGCAACGGCCATGAGAGAGGATGGCCAATCTCTTGTGATTGCGCCTGAGGGTACCCGAGCACCAACGCGAAAGCTGGCACCGTTTAAGAAAGGCGGCTTTCATATGGCCATGCAAGTTGGTGTACCTATAGTGCCAGTTGTCATTCACAACGCCGGGGATATTGCTCCAAAGGGCGATTTTGTTTTCAAACCAGGGACGGTGCGAGTCGACGTACTACCGCCGGTCGATACGTCAGACTGGACCCTCGAAAAGATGAATGAGCAGGTCACCATGGTCCGTAATTTGTTCCTACAGGCTTTGGGTCAACCTGAACAAACTGTCGCTCAAACTCTTAAAGAGCAGGATGCGCTTCCGGAAGATATGCGCCCTGAAAAAGCCGGTAAAAGCCCTAAAAAGATACGGATAATCCCCAAGAAGAAAAGCGTCAAAAAGACCGCCGCAGCGTCTAAAGCTTTACAAAAAGCACAGGGAATCGAGGGTAAAGCTCCCAGCAAGGCTAAGGTGAAAAGGAGAAATCCAGCGGCGTTAGCGACCAAAGCCAAAAGCCCATCGAAACCCATTGCAAAAGCCGTAACCCCTAAGGCCAAAGCCGCAACCCCCAAAGCCAAAGCCGCAACCCCTAAGGCCAGAGCCGCAGCTCCCAAAGCCAAAGCCGCAAACCCCAAAGCCAAAGCCGCAGCTCCCAAAGCCAAAGTCGTCGACAAGCGCAAGGCCAAGTCTAAAGCCAAAATTAGGCCGCTTTCAGCGAGTAAAACGGCTCGGGGCGGCGGCAAACTCCAGCGTGCTGCGGTAAAGCCGAAGCTGGCTTCGAGACGGTAATTTTTGGTTATGGCTAAAGGCTATCCAGAGATCATTGATCGAAACTCACCTTGGCCTGACGATCCTCGTCCAATTATTTTCTTGTTAGACGCAACATCGAGCATTGAGCGCCAGCTCTTAACCGACTGGATCAGTGCTCATAGGCCTGAGGGTGTCGAGGCCATCATTGTTCAGCTTTCTTTGGGTGACGATAGAAAGCCGTTAGAAGTCACTCCCTTGCTAAACGCCCTATCAACAGAGACCGACATTTTGGTCGCTCCTTTGCGAGTGGCCTGGACACCCAGTGCCGGCGCCGTAGCAGCAGGTCCCCGTCTGCGCGATTTAATTCAAGGGCCAGAACGCCGACCCGGCCCCTTACGCAGTTGGTACACGCTGTCTCGCTACCCAGAGCGTGTCCACCTTATTAAAGGCTCGCCCGATGGCACCACAACCATGTCTAAGCGGTTTGCCGGGAAATATGCCCTAGATGCAACATCAAACCGACAAGCATTTGCAGTTTTTATCGCTAGACAAGCCGCCATCGTCCTAGACGCAACAGAGCGCAAACTGCAAGGGGGGCGCTATAAGGTCCCTAGATACATTGCCCAATCCTTGCGCAGCAACCAAGTTCTCAAAGATCAGCTATCGAGTATTGCCGCTGATCGCAGTGAACCTGTCGCTGAAGTCACTGAAGAGCTCAACGAATATTTCAAGGAAATGATCTCTATTCCCACCAGCTTCTGGCTAGACGTGTGGATCAAGTTCTGCAATTTTTGTCTGGGTTTGGGCTATGAGCGAGAGCTGAACTACAACGCAGCAGACTTAGAACGCGTGCGAACTATCGTGCGGGAACATCCGGCCGCATTGTTATGGACCCATAAAACCTATATTGATGGCTTTGTGATACCCAAGCTTTTGTTTGACAACAACTTTCCAATTCCTCATTTCTTTGCCGGTGCCAATCTCAATATTCCCTTGCTGGGCTTTTTGGGCCGCAGAGCGGGCGGCATTTTTATCAAGCGCAGCTTTGCAGATAACCCCGTCTATAAAGCCGCGTTGCGACAGTACATTGGCTATCTCATGGAGAAGCGCTTTCCCCTGACTTGGTCCTTTGAAGGTACTCGCTCGCGCTTGGGCAAACTAATGCCCCCCAAATACGGCGTCTTAAAATATGTCATCGAAGGGTGCCAAAGCGCGGGATCTAAGGATGTTCATATTATTCCGGTCACAGTATCTTACGATCTGATACGCGATGCCGAAGAGTATGCCCGAGAGCAAGCGGGAGTGCCTAAGGCACCCGAATCACTAGGCTGGCTGGTAGGTTATATTCGGAGTTTGGCCCGCCCGATGGGCAAAATATACGTCGACTTTGGGGAGCCCGTTGTATTACCAGAACCCCCCAGCCCCGATGACCGACTAGCACTATCAAAAATTGCTTTTCAGGTTGCTGTGGAGGCTAATCGCGTCACACCTATTACCTACCCCGCGGTGATTTCTATGGCCCTGTTAGGGGTGTATCCACGAGCCCAGACTGAAACAGAGGTTGCCGAAACCGTAGCGGATATTGTCACCTGGGCAAGGAGCAGTGCTTTACGCATGTCTCCAGATTTCGATCGCCAACAGCAAGAGGGTATGGGCAAGCTGCTAGACCTCATGATTGGTGAGGGCATCATCACTCGATTCACAGGGGGACCCACAACCGTATACGGAATTGAGCCCGCCAATGTCGGAGTGGCCAGCTACTATCGAAACACGATCGTCCATTTTTTTGTTAACAAAGCCATTATCGAGCTGGCATTAATCGCCATTGCGGAATACGGAGATAACGATCTCAACCAGCCGGTTGAAGCGTTATTCTGGAGCGAGGTTTTAGAATTAAGAGATCTCTTTAAGTTTGAGTTTTTCTACCCCCCTACGGAGACATTTCAAGCTGAAATTGCATCCGAGTTGGACCGAATCGATACCAACTGGAGGAGCGAACTGACAACAGGCGTTAAAGGCGCCCGGCGATTACTCGGAATGATGGCACCGCACGTCGCCCATATGACCCTGCAAATGTACGTCGAATCCTACAGCATTGCGTCTGACCTACTGGCAAAACTTGAGCCCACCGAAACACTTGAAGAAGCCGAGTTTATCGATCGGTGTATGAATTACGGTAAGCAAGCATTGCTGCAACGCAGAGTCTCAAGCGAAGCTTCAAACCTTAAACTATTATTTAAAAATGCGTGGGATACCTTAGCTTCCCGAAAGCTAACAGATCATTCACACCCCAATTGCATGGAAGCACGTCTACAACAGGCCGAGGCATTGGATAGGCTCATCTATCGCGTTGAAATCAGTCGTGCCTCTGCCATCGCCAGTCGAGGACGACCCACCATTAGAGATGGAGCACGCAGTGGCTTATAAAATAGCAGTCATGGGTGGCGGCAGCTGGGGTACTACCGTCGCCTCACTGGTTTCACGTAATGCAGACATTATGCTCTGGGCACGGGATGCCAAAACGGTTGATGATATAAATACCAATCATCGAAACAGCCGCTATCTTGGCGACGCGCCCCTTAACACTACGCTGCAAGCTACCCTTGACCCGGTAGAGGCTGTTGCCCAGGCAGATGCCGTTATCATGGGCATACCCTCTAATAATTTCCGCTCTGTGCTTTCAGATATCGCTTCCGATTTGCCCAAAGACGTGCCCCTCATTAGCTTGACCAAAGGTCTAGAGCGCGGTTCACGTCTGCGTATGACCGAGATCTGTAGAGAGTTGGCCCCCGGGCGGCCCGTGGGGGTTTTAACCGGGCCAAACCTAGCCCGAGAAATTGTCGCAGGCCAAGCCGCCGCAGGAGTATTAGCTTTAGATGACCCCAGCCCTCAGGCTTGGCTACAGCCACTATTAAACGTGGGATTATTTCGGGTCTACACCAATCCAGACCATATTGGCTGCGAATTGGGTGGCGTATTCAAAAATATTATCGCGATTGCCGTTGGCATGGGTGACGGTTTGGGGGCGGGGGATAATACACGGGCGGCCCTGATTACCCGAGGCCTCGCGGAAATGACGAGGTTAGGTACTGTCCTAGGGGGACGGGCTGAAACCTTTGCGGGCCTCGCGGGCATGGGAGATATGATCGCAACCTGCACAAGCCCCCAAAGTCGAAACCGTCATGTAGGGATTGAGCTCGCCAAGGGACGCTCCATAGAAGATATTATCGCCCGCATGCACATGGTGGCAGAGGGTGTAAAAAGTGCCCCAACCGTGATTGAACTCGCGGCGGAACACGGTATAGATATGCCCATATCTGCGGACGTTTTCAAAGTTGTCACGGGTGCATCTAACGCCCGTGGCGTCTACCGTGGGTTACTGCGTACCCGAGCGGCCGCTGAGTCTGAACCGGGCTAGGACGGGCCCTAATAACGCAGCACCCGTCAATCACGGGTGAATATAAGTGTGCAAGCTGGCGGTCAAGCCCCGCTATTAACAGGCATTCGCTGGAGACAAACCACAATGATGACGGCTTTGAAACCCTTGGCGTTTATAACTGTGACGCTGCTATTGGTGGGCTGCGCTAGCAGCCCCACAGGACGAAATCAGTTTTTGCTGATTTCTCCTGAGGCTGCAATCCTTGAATCAGAGACGGCCTACTTGACTACGGTAGGAGCACTCGATGCGGAAGGAAAGTTAGTCACCGACCCCAATACTATGGGACGAATCGCGCGTATTACGGGCCGGCTGGTCACCATCGCCGAACAAGACTTTCCCAATAGCCGGGACTGGCAATGGAGCGTCGCGATTATTGATGATCCCGAAACGGTAAACGCCTGGTGTATGGCTGGGGGACGTATGGCGCTCTACACGGGCTTGATCACTCAGCTAGAACTCACCGACGATGAGCTCGCTCAAATTATGGGCCACGAAATTTCCCATGCTTTAGCCAATCACACTGCCGAGCGCATGTCTCGAGCCATGGCAACGACAATAGGCGTTATCGCCGTAGGCGTTGCAGCAGATAACAGTGCCACCGCCATGGCCGGAGCGGCACTCGTGGCTAACGTGGCCCTAGAGCTACCCAACTCACGAGTCGCCGAAACCGAGGCCGATACTATTGGCATGGAGCTGGCCACTCGCGCTGGCTACGACCCCGAAGCCGCAGTGACCCTTTGGCAAAAAATGGGCAGCTTGAGTGAAAAGCGGCCCCCGGAGTTCCTTAGCACCCACCCGGAGCCTGAAAATCGCCAAGCCGCGCTGCGAAGACAGATACCGGCTATGCAAGCCATCAATCCAAACCGTGTCAAAGCGCCGATCACGGAAATTGAAATCGTTCGCTGAACAGACCTCTACTCAACGCACGGCATGAAGGAACTGCAAGTGGGTCTCGTATTGGTTCAGCATGTCCAGCACCACTTGCTCTTGAGACCAGCCCATAATGTCGTAGTCTTGGCCGCCCTCGATCAAGTGAACCTCAGCGCGATAAAAAACCTGATCCTGCTTCATGTTTTCGAGCGACTTACCCGACAATGACTGGTCAGGTAGGGGATGACCACGCAAATTCACCTGATACACAAAGTCGATCTCCTCGCCGTGGGCAACTTCGAGGCGCAAAATACCCTCCTCAGCAATGTGATCGGCCATCTGGGTTCGAATGCCATGGCCGTTGAGCTCCTGGGCAAAGCTTTGCATGGCTGGAAACACCACATCACGCTCAAAACTTTGGACACTGGCGTCTGCGGGGTACGCGAGTAGGTTGGCTAACCGCTGCCGCCACTCGGGGTCTCCGGCCTCAACCGGTGGATGAATGGGAATGACCTGTCGCTTGGCACCATCTACCAGCAGAGCCTTACCAAACCCCCAAAATGCCCCCAATAAAGCGACGGAAAAGGGCAATGCACTGGCAATCGTCGCCGTCTGCAAAGCCTGCAAGCCACCACCTACCAGCAAAATAGAGGCAATGAGCGCTATAACCAGCGTCCACACGGTGCGTTGCAATACCGGCGTATTGTCATTGCCTCGGGCGCTGAGCATGTTCAGCACCATCGCCCCACTATCAGCTGATGTAACGAAGAAAATCACAATCATCGCCAAACAGATCAAGCTGAGCAGCTCGGTACCCGGCAAATACTCGAGAAACATAAACAGCCCTACCGCCTGATTTTCCTGAACCGCGGTACCCAGCTCTGTGACGCCCTGATTAGAAATCAGCTCTATTGCACTACCGCCAAGCACCCCCATCCAGAGACAAATAAATAAGGTAGGCACCACCGTGACACCAACAAGAAACTCGCGAATCGTGCGACCCCGGGAAATTCTCGCAACGAAAACACCGACAAAAGGCGTCCAGCTAATCCACCACCCCCAGTAGAAAATTGTCCAGCCACCCAACCAGTCGGAGGGCGCATAAACATAAAGGTCGAGGGTTTTAGGGATAAGACTGGCAACGTAGCCCCCAAAATTTTGCAACGTTCCTGATAACAACAAGGCCGTTGGACCCGCTATTAATATCAGTGCCAGTAACAGGACCGCCAGTACCGTATTAATTTCAGAGAGGCGCTTGATGCCGGCGTCAAGACCCATCACCACGGACACCGTTGCCAATGCCATAGTGCCGAAAATCAGACCCACCTGGACCCAAACATTAATCGGCAAATCAAAGAGATAGTTAAAGCCCGTGTTGATCTGAAGGACACCCAACCCCAAACTGACCGAAATACCGTAGGTCGTACAAATCACAGCGAAGACATCAACCGCAGCGCCCATAGGCCCATAAATGCGCTCTCCAATAAGCGGGTAGAAAGCTGAACGCAGGGTGAGCGGCAAATCGTGACGGTAGGCGAAGTAAGCCAATACCATAGCGACCGCTGCATAGGTCGCCCAAGCATTGAAACCCCAATGGAAATAAGCCAGCTGAATCGCTTGGGCGGCAGCTGCCGTCGTGGCGCCTTCGCCGATGGGTGGCGATAGAAAGTGCATCACAGGCTCAGCAATGCCATAGAACATAAGGCCAATGCCGATTCCTGCCGCAAAAAGCATGGAAAACCACGAGAGAAAACCGTACTCGGGCTCAGAGTGATCGGGGCCTAGCTTAATATCACCATAGCGAGATACCGCTAGAGCAATCACCATCACCCCGATCAAGGCGATCACCAAAACATAGAACCAACTGGCAGTCGCTACAATTGCCGATTGAAAACCGGCAAAAAGTTCAGCGCCCTCTCCCGGCATAGACAACACCAAAAATACGGCACCGAATAACAAGATTAAGGCGGGATAAAAGACGGCGGGATCAACGTTAAAACGAGGATTTTCTGAATCGGACATAAACAGCTCTTATTATGAGTTTGGGGGCAGTATACGTGCCAAGGGGCTGCAATTGAGTCCTGCATGAAAAAAGCTTGGCTCGCTGTGTACCGTTTTGTAAAGGTTACTATCACCCAAGGTGACTAACACGTAACATCACTAACACCATGATCGAATCAGGCGCTCCAGTTGAAGGGGCCTTGCCCATCCCCTTTCGGGCCTTGAAGGCGACGCCGAGACCCCCGCACGGCGAGCTTTAGCGAACAACAGGGATCCCGAGGACCTGAGTTATCTGAGCCAGACCCAAGATTTTTACTGTTCTCATGGTCTATCAGCGCCTAATAACCCCCAAATTATGTTTCAACAGGGGACTCCTAGGGCAAACTAAGACCCTCTATTTGCGACAGATGTGTCCACCTTTTTGAACAGCTGCGCCCACAAAAACCGCGCTTACGAAGCGCATGCTACCGAGGAACAGCGTTAACTCGGACCCAAATACACACATCTTAAGGGCAATTTTTCCCCAAAAATAAGGGGATGCATCTTCAAATTACTTTGGGTTAAAATAAAATGACAATAAAAGCAACGATTTACACTGCAACTTGATTTCCTAATAACATCAAGAGGACCGCTCATGAGGAATCCAATCAATCTCCAACGTCGCCAACTGGCAACGGCAGTCGGCGCTGCGCTAATGCCAATGCTGGCCGCAACTACTGCTCAAGCACAACTTGAAGAAGTAGTCGTTACCGCCACCAAACAGGAAGCCAGCCTGCAAGATGTTGCAGTAGCTGTATCTGCACTGACCGAGGAATCGCTGAACCAACGCGGTATTACCAATTTCTCTGACTATCTAATTGAGTTACCCAATGTGACTGCCGGTGGCGCAGGCCCAGGCCAGTCAACCATGTATATTCGTGGTGTGGCTTCTACTACGCCTAACCTGACGACATCGGGCGTAGCAGGCCTCAGCCCCAACGTCGCTATGTACCTCGACGAGCAGCCTTTGAGCCAGCCCGGACGAAACCTTGACGTCTACATTGTCGACATGAATCGTGTAGAGGTCTTGGCAGGCCCCCAGGGCACTCTGTTTGGCGCAAGCTCACAGGCAGGTGTGGTACGACTGATTACCAACAAGCCTGATACCACCGAATTCTCAGGCAACATCAAGGCCGGCACATCTTGGATGAAAGACGGCGAGATGAACTACAACGTGAATGGCACCATCAACGTGCCCATCACCGATAACTTTGCCATACGCGCTTCGATTTATGCCGATCAAAAAGGCGGCTACATCGACAATGTCGCGGGCACTCGATCGGTAAGCGAGAGTGCGCGTTTCCGCTCAGGCAGTACCAAGCGTTCTAACGGTACCGAAGTCGGCTTCCGCGGCGGATTTCAGGCAGGCGCCGACCTCAGCAACGTTAACTTCATTGACGCCGATAACGCAGCACTAGTTGAAGATGACTTCAACGACACCCGCTACACCGGCGGACGCATCAGTGCACTGTGGAACGTTAACGATGATTGGAGTGTACGCGTTGGCGCTATGGTTCAGGAAATCGACAGTGATGGCACATTCTATGCCGATCCAAACCTAGGTGATGACTACAAGATCCAGCGTTTTGAAGCGGAAAATATCAAAGATGAGTACACCAGCCTGAACTGGACCGTTGAAGGTCGCTTGGGTGCCCTTGATGTGATTTACACCGGTGCGTTTACCGAGCGTGAAACCGACCAGCGCGTAGATTACTCAGACTACCTGTTCATTGGTCAGTACATCCCTTATTACATCTGTGATTACTACGTATCCTACACCACCTATGCCCCCGGCGGCGTGCCAACGGGCAACTGCTATTCACCCAACCTGTACACGACTAACAAGGTTGACAGTGAATTCCAAACTCATGAACTTCGATTCAGCACCGATCAAAGTGCACGGGTTCGGGTAACAGCAGGTGCGTTCTACAGTGACATGGAACTGACCGAGCAGGTCGATTTCTCGTATCCCAGCAACCAGCTGGTCGATGCCTGGGGTGCGGGTTCGGGTAATGGCTTTGGCTTTGCCCCGAACTCTAACTACCCCTATGACGGTCAGGGCGGCTACCGACCCGGCGAAGGGCCCTATCCTGCGGATACTATCTTCCGTAACGATATTTTGCGTACCGATGAGCAGATGGGCTTCTTTGGTGAGGTTAGCTACGATCTCTCCGACAGCCTGACAATCACCGGTGGTTTACGCTACTACGATTACGAAGTGGATCTGGCAGGTAGCGCCAACTCCTCCTTCTACAACATGAGCGGTTCCGACTACAACAAGTTCGGCACCAACATTAACGACCTTTATGACGGCGATCAGTCGATTCGTTGGACGTATTCAGGCTTTTTCCCCTACGAGGCGAGCCCAGTTTATACACCCAACAACCTACCTGATCCTTCCGATCCCAACTACCAGCGCATCGTGAACAGCATCTATGCTCCAGACGTGGCCGAAGACGACGGCGTTATTGGTAAGGTTACCCTTGCCTGGGCACCTAGCGATGACAGCATGTACTACGTTACGTGGTCAGAAGGTTTCCGAACGGGTGTCCTCAACCGACCCGGCGGTGCCGTACAAAAGGATACCGGTTACACCGTTCCTTTTGACGTAGCCTCTGACGAACTCACCAACCTGGAGGTTGGCTGGAAGCTCGATATGATGGACGGCACTCTGCGTTTTAACGGTGCATTGTTCCTGGTTGATATTACCGACCTACAAACCACCATCTTCGATACCAGCATTGTGAACTTGTTCTTCTCCGATAACGCAGCCGATGCTGACGTGAAAGGGGTTGAGGGCGATATCACCTGGCTAGCTTCCGACAATCTCACGATTGGTGGTGCGTTCTCCTTGCTAGATACCGAGGTCACATCTAACAACACGACCTCTACAGACGTGATCGTAGGCTCGGAGCTTGCTTATGCGCCGAACTACCAGGGTAACCTTTGGGCGCGCTATGAGTGGAACATTGGTGATGGTTGGATTGGGCACTTCATGCCTTCAGTGGCCTTCTCGGATTCCTCCTACAGCGACATTATCTCTATCAATAGCATGGAGATTCCCAGCTGGACCAAGGTTAATCTGACCGCGGGTATCACAGCAGATCGATGGATGGTCGAGGCGTTTGTTGACAACCTAACGGACGAGCAGGTGATCACTGGTGCTAACTATGTGAATGACCGAGAGCGTCTTGCCTTGGCACCCCCAACAACGGCGGGTATCCGGGTATCAATGGATTTCTGAGTTTGAACCGACTTAGATAGTTCGTTTATAAGTGCTCCTACGGGAGCACTTTTTATTTGTACCACCTGTTTGTGAAGCAGAATGACTGAAGCAACAACTAAAGACCTCGATGGGTTAGATCAAGTTCAATCCCTCATGCAGGCCGGGCAAATACCCGATGCCTTGGCGGCTCTAGACCTGCTGCAGGAAGACGACCGTCAATCTCAGATGGGGCTCTACATGCGGGCTGTGTGCCTCAGGCACCTCAGAGAAAAAGCAGGCGCCGAAAAAACGCTGCTTTTCTTAATCGAACGCTTTCCCAACTATGGCAGGGCCTTTCAAGAATTGGGGCATTTATACCGTGACTCCTTACGAAATCCTGAGGCAGTTAGTGCCTATGCCACAGCATGCCATATGAATCCGGCGCTCAAGGCCAGCTGGTTAGGGCAATACAAATTGTTAGACCGTGCGCGGTCCCCCGAACGACTGATGCAAATCCAAGAACGCCTTCAGTGGCTTGAAGGGCTCCCGCCGACGTTGCTAGCCAGTCTTGATTTACTCCACGAAGGACGTTTACTGAAGGCAGAACGACTGTGTCGCAGCTTTTTGCAAAAAAACCCTCAAAATATCGAAGGTATGCGACTGCTCGCAGACATTGCGATCCGTCATGGGGTACTTGAAGATGCCGAGTTTTTACTAGAGAGCGCCGTCGCATTTGAACCCAGCCACCATCAGGCGCGCATCGATTACATTCAGGCGCTAAGCAAACGACAGCGCTACCAGCAAGCAACCGATGAGGCCCGGGAGCTCATGGCGAGCAACCCCCACAGCCCCATGCTGCAATCACTTTATGCCATTCAATGTATGCAGTTAGGCGACTACCAAACTGCATTGACGTTATTTGATCAAATTCTTGAAAAGCTACCCAAAGATCCGGTAACCCATGTCTCAAAGGGGCACGCCCTAAAAACGGGCGGCCAAGCTGACGCAGCCATTGCGTCCTATCGCGAGGCTATTGCAGCGCAACCTTTGCACTGTGAGGCTTGGTA